>CACYEE010000068.1 GCA_902773415.1 uncultured Actinomyces sp. | reverse complement strand
TAGAATCGCAAGACCGGGCCGCACCATGCGAAGGGCCGCCGAGACAATGGAGTGAAATATGGACACCCTCAAGAAGTGGGGAATCCTGCCGTGGGTTCTCCTCGCCATCGTCATGGGCATCCTGTTCGGGCAGTTCCTGCCTGTTCCCGTGGCGCGAATCTTCTTCACCTTCAACGACATCTTCAGCCAGTTCCTGAGCTTTTCCATTCCGCTGATCATCGTCGGCCTCATCGTGCCCGCGATTGCCGACCTCGGCAAGGGAGCCGGCAAGTGGCTCACGATTACGGCCGCAATCGCCTACGGATCGACGCTGTTCGCCGGATTCCTCACCTACCTTGTGTGCGAGCTGAGCTTCCCGAAGCTGCTGGCCTCCGGCATGGAGAGCGTGGGCGAGCCAAGCTCCGAATCCGGCTACTTCACAATCGAGATGGCCCCGGTCTTCGGCGTCATGACCGCCCTCGTTCTCTCCTTCCTCGTCGGCATCGGTCTCTCGCTTGTGCCGCGCGGCGTGCTGCGCAAGGGCTTCCTCGAGTTCCGCGAAATCATCACGAAGCTCATTTCGACGGTCATCGTCCCGCTGCTGCCGATCCACATCTTCGGCATCTTCCTCAACATGACGATGTCGGGCGACGTCGCAAAGACCATCAAGGTGCTTCTCGCCGTCGTCATCATCGTCCTCGTCCTCGAAGCCGTCATCCTCACGGCACAGTTCTCCGTTGCCGGAGCCGTCGCCAAGAAGAACCCCTTCAAGGCGCTGCTGACGATGATGCCCGCCTACCTGACGGCCCTGGGCACGTCCTCGTCGGCCGCCACGATCCCCGTGACCCTCGCCCAGACCCGCAAGAACGGCGTGTCCGACACGGTTTCGGCCTTCACGGTGCCGCTGTGCGCAACGATTCACCTCTCCGGTTCCACGTCGAAGATCGTGGCCTTCGCGCTCGCGATCATCATGGTCAACGACATTCCGGTCACCGGTGCCCAGATTGCGGGCTTCATCTTCATGCTTGGCGTGACGATGGTCGCCGCCCCCGGCGTTCCGGGCGGCGCGATCATGGCGGCGACCGGCATTCTCTCCTCGATGCTCGGCTTCTCCGACGCCGACGTGGCCCTCATGATTGCCACCTACATCGCCCTCGACCCGTTCGGCACCGCCACGAACGTGACCGGCGACGGCGCGATTTCGCTTGTTGTCGACAAGATTGCGGGCGGAAAGCTCGCCGGCGACGAGCCGAACGAGAACGCCCGCGACTTTGACGGATTCCAGCAGTTCGACGCCAGCAAGTACATCGACGAGGTTCTCGCAGGCCACGACTCGATCGACGGTTCGCGGGCGGCAGGCGCCGTGGCGACCGACACCGCGGCAATCGGCCAGCGTGGCAGCCGGTAGGCAGACGCGCCAGGAGCGATGTGCGCGGATTCGTCACGACAGGTGCCTGTCGTGACGAATCCGCGCACTCGGCATCAGAAGCCGGCAAACCCCTCTCCCGTCACGAAAGCCCCGTGGCCGGTCACGACATTCCAGCAGGTCAGGCCCTTCTCGGATCCGGCGCACACGTAGTCTCCGTTGTAGATTGCCTCACCGGGCGCGATGGATTGAGCAGGGGAGTGGTCGGCTCTCTCTTCGGCGGGCTGGCCGAGGGGCCAATCGGAAAAGGACGCGACGCGATCCGGTATCGCCCCGTCGGCAATGACGATTCCGTTGTGGATATTCGCGGTGCCGGGCAGATTGCCGTAGGGCCTGGTGACGGCCCAGTTCTCGACGTACAGGCGCACTTCGTCGCCGATCAGGACAACCTGGATTTCGCCGCCGGGGCTCTGCGCGACGTATTCGCCGGCCAGCCACGTGCCTTCGACGGAGGCCTGGATGGCGCCGTCGGGCATGCCCTTTCCGTATCCGGCGTAGGCCCCTTCGAGGGAGGGGGACGGGTCGTGGGTGGCGGTGGCCGAAGCCGTGGCGGGGGGCGTGGCCTGTGCGCTGTGCGGCGTGTCTGGCCGCGAGGAATCCGGCTGCGCCGGGGTTGGCGAAGCGGACCTGGCGGGCGTGGAGGGCGCGGCGCTTGGCCTCGTGCCCTCCCAGGCGCTTGCCGTCGCCGTTTTCGGTTCGCCGGATGCCTCCCCCGAGCATCCGGCGCCTCCTGCGAGGACAAGGGCGAGAACGGCAAAGGCCGCGCCTGCCGGCTTCATTGGTCGGTGTTTCCTTTCCGATTGCGGCCCCGGGCGGCCCCGAAAGCGACGTGGCGCCAGGTCCGCGTCAGGCGCTCAGAATGCCTGGTATCCGTCACGGTTCATGATGGCGCCGTGCCCGGTTTCGGTGTTCCAGCAGGTCAGGCCGTTCTGGGCCGATCCGCAGGCCCATTTCCCCGACACTGCGGCGGATCCGTAGGGCAGGGTGCCAATCTTGGGGATGGCATCGGAGACGGGGCCGACGCTCGGACTGCCGTCTGCGCCGAAAGCGACCTTCGAGTTTGGCCATTCGTTGCCGTTTGCTCCACCGGAGCGCCCATAGGGCTGGGTCTGGGCCCAGGAGGCGATCCGGCATTCGCTGATGGAGGGGCCGAAGGCGCATGTGATGTTCCCGGAGGGCGCAGTGACGTAGGCGATGCCGCCCTCGGTTGCCATCGTTCCCGCGCCGGCGGGGGCTTCGTTGCGTCCTGCTCCGGGGAAGACTCCGGCGGGAACGGGAAGCTGGGTAGGCTCGGCCGTTGTCGCTTCTTCGCCGGGCGTTTGCGACGCGGGGGCTTCGCTGGCGGTCTGGATGGGGGTGGCGGTGTCGCTCTGCTCGGCGACGGCGGTCGGTTCGCTCTGGTTTTCGGCGGGTGTTTCGGACGAGGAAAGCACGTTTTTCGCGACGAGAAGTCCGAAGCCGGCGATGGCGGCGATGAGGAGAAGGGCGAGGATGACAATCGCGGTGTTGCGGCGGTCGCTGTGCTTTTCGGCGGCCGAGCGCAGGTCGGCGGAGGGGAAGATTTCGCGGCGTGCCTGTGCGGGCGGCTGGGCGGGGCGCTGGGCGGGAATCGTCGCGGTGGTCGCGAGTCCCGAGGGCTGGCGCCGTGCGGGCGGAATCGACGGAGGCAGGGAAGAGGACGCGCCTTGCGCGGCAGGCAGGGCCGAAGCCTGCGTGGCGCCAGCCTGGATCGGCGCGTCTTTCAGCGAGGAGGCGGCTGTCGGGAAGCCGGATGCGGAGGCCCTGGGAACGGGAGCCGCGGGGGTGGGAGCGGAGAAATAGCTGCCGTCGGTATCGACAAGGTAGTATCCGGAGGCCGACGTGAGGACGGTTCCGCCCGGCTCGACGTGGGCTTCTCCGGTGAAGAGCACGTAGGTGCCGTCGGGGTTCATGAGGTAGTTTCCGCGGGCGTCGACGAGGAAGATCGGATTCTCCGGGTCGGAGCCGTTGATGTACATGTGCGGTCCTTTCGGCAGGGAACAACGCCATCATAGCGGCGAGGCGTGCGCTTATGCTCGCCGAAGCCCGTGTGGCTCGCAGGACTTTCGGGCCTGGGACGGAATCGGGAAGGGCGGCTTCGTTGTTTTCGGGTCGACGCCGGGCAGGCGGCGCTCGCCGTGGCTCGTGGCCGTGCCGTGCCGCTCTCGGGTTTCGTGCGCAATGATGCGGGAAATCGTCCGATTGGAGTTGCCGTGTCGATTGCCGCGGGCGAAATTGAAAGAGAATCCTGGTGCCTGTTCGGGCTTGCGGCGGCGTGGGACGTCGCCATGGCCGGCAACGGCGAGGCGATTGCGAAACTGGACAGGCCTTTCGCGGAACGGGAGCGGCTCGTTGACGAACTCGAAGGCATTGTGCCCGACGATATCGACGAAACCGGGCTTCGCGCCGAGAGGCGGGCCGGGCATGGGGGTTCCGGGCGATGGCGGAATGCGCGGCGCGAGTGCCATTCCGAGGACTTCTTGTGGCATGTGGCTGGTCGGGGAGCCGAGCGCGAGTGCGGACCGGAAGGCGCGACATGGATGGAGACGACGGAGTTCGCTCCGACAGGGGCATCGCCTGTCAGCGGCGGTGTCGCTTTTGGGGCGTCCGTGCCCGTGGCGGTGCTTGGCGATTCTTTCGCGGTCGGGGCGTCGGCGCGTTTCTGCACGCAAGGGGGGCGCGGGCGTGAGCGGGGTGGCTGACGTGCCGTGCGGTACCGCCATTCACGGTGACCGAACGGGTTTGGCATGTCGAGTCCGGTTGGCGTTCATCGGCTTTCGGTGCCACGCCGAAGCATGGCGCCGTGGAGGCCGGGTTCCGGGTCGTTGCATTGCGCGTGCAGAGTGCGACAGTTTCGGCAGCCTGCGCACGCCCGCAGCGGCGCGGCGCGTATCATGGGGGCGTCCCGATGCACGCGCGAACCAATGGAGGAAACCTTGAGCGCTCCCGTCGATCCCGCAACCACCGCCGCCTGGGCCAGGCTTGCCAAGCTCGCCACCGTCCCGAACTTCCGCGAAGAGTTCGACAAGGACCCGGGCCGCGCCGAGCGTTTCGCCTTCCAGGCCGGCGACCTCTACGTCGACCTGTCCAAGAGCTACATCTCCGACGACATCCTCGCGGCCCTCCTCGAACTCGCCGAGGAAACGAAGGTCGCCGAGCGCCGCGACGCGATGTTCGCCGGCGAGCACATCAACAACACCGAGGACCGCGCCGTCCTCCACACCGCGTTGCGCCGCCCCGAGGGCGACAAGCTCGTCGTCGACGGCCAGGACTGCGTCGCGGATGTCCACGAGGTCCTGACCCGCATCTACGCCTACGCGGACGAGGTGCGCGAAGGCAAGCGCGCCGGCGTGACCGGCAAGCCGCTGACCACCGTCGTCAACATCGGCATCGGCGGCTCCGACCTCGGCCCCGTCATGGCCTACGAAGCCCTCAAGCCCTATGCCAAGGACGGCCTGGAGGCCCGCTTCATCTCGAACATCGACCCGACCGACGTGGGGGAGAAGCTGCGCGGCGTCGACCCGGAGACGGTGCTCTTCATCGTCGCCTCCAAGACCTTCACGACGCTGGAGACCATCACGAACGCCAAGGCCTGCCGCTCCTGGTTCCTCGACGCTCTGGCCGAGCGCGGCATCGAGGCGGAAGACGCCGTCGCCAGGCACTTCATCGCCGTGTCCACGAACCTTGACGAAGTCGCCAAGTTCGGCATCGACCCGGCCAACGCCTTCGGATTCTGGAGCTGGGTGGGCGGGCGCTACTCCGTCGATTCGGCCATCGGCACCTGCCTCGCCATCGTTCTCGGCCCGGACGCCTTCGCCGAATTCCTCGACGGCTTCCACACGATGGACCGCCACTTCGCCGAGGCTGCGCCGGAGAAGAACGTTCCGCTCATCATGGGCCTTCAGAACGTGTTCTACGTCGACCATCATGACGCACGCACGCACGCCGTGCTGCCCTACGCCCAGTACCTGCACCGCTTCCCGGCCTACCTCCAGCAGCTGACGATGGAGTCCAACGGAAAGCGCGTGCGCTGGGACGGCGCCCCGGTGACGGTCCCGACCGGCGAAGTGTTCTGGGGCGAGCCCGGCACGAACGGCCAGCACGCCTTCTACCAGCTCATCCATCAGGGCACGCAGACGATTCCGGCGGACTTCATCGCCTTCGCCAACCCGACCTACGCCCTGGCCGACGGCGAGCAGGACCAGCATGAGCTCTTCCTCGGCAACTTCTTCGCCCAGACCCGCGCCCTCGCCTTCGGCAAGACGCCTTCCGAGGTGCGTGCCGAGGGCACCGCCGAGGACATCGTTCCTCACCGCGAGTTCCCGGGCAACAAGCCGACGGCCTCGATCATGGCCCCGGCCCTGACCCCGTCCGTCCTCGGCCAGCTCGTCGCGCTTTACGAGCACATCACCTTCGTCCAGGGCGCCGTGTGGGGCATCAACTCCTACGACCAGTGGGGCGTGGAGCTCGGCAAGCAGATGGCC
>CACYEE010000067.1 GCA_902773415.1 uncultured Actinomyces sp. | reverse complement strand
TCCACCTCATCGAATGGCCCTCGATAGACGAGCAGGTCCACCCTCATGCGATTCGGATCCTGTTCCGATGGCCACGCCGCGCTCTTGTCGATTCGCACTTCGGAGATGGTCGCGCGAACGCCCGCTTCATAATTCTCCTGATTCTTGTCCCGATAGTTCTTGCAGAAGGCGCACTCGTCGGCGCTCATGGCATCGTATTCGTCCCAGTCGCCGGTGGCTGCGCCATGCAGGCTCAGGCGGCGGCGCGGAACCCGCGTATCAAAGGGGTCAGACACCTTCGATACGCCCACCCCGCGTCGCCCGACCTAGAAGCCGACGAACTCGCGCGAATCTCGATCGGCCTCCGTCACCTCGCGCAACACCCTGCACGGATTTCCCACGGCCACCACTCCCGAAGGAACATCCCGAGTGACAATCGAACCGGCCCCGATCACCGAACCCGAACCAATCGACACCCCCGGAAGCACCGTCACGCGCGCGCCAATCCACACGTCGTTGCCAATCTCGATCGGCTCCGAATACTCGTAGCCAAGCCCGCGTTCCCCCGGATCGATCGCATGGGCAGCCGTCGAAAAGATACATCCCGGCCCCACATACACCCGCTCGCCGAAAACCACCGGCGACGGGTCGAGAATAATCTGGTCATGATTGAAATAGCAGCCGTCGCCGATATGCACATTGAAACCGTAATCCACCCGCAAAGGCTGCTCCATATGCACGCCGCGCCCCACCGAACCGCAAATCTCCGCCAAAAGCTCGCGCTGCTCGGCCCGCTGGGAAGGACTCAGCGAATTGTATTCATGGCACAAATCCTTCGCGGCATCCAGCCCCGCACGCAGCGTGCGCCAGGCAAGCTCGCCCGCATAAACCCTCGTTCCAATCCGTTCAAGCATCGCCCGCGCCTCGCCACGAACACCCATTGCCCCCATTGTCGCCACCTTTCATCGCCCGCTACGAACACAAGTGCGGGCATATTCAAAAACCGACAGAATCCGGGTCGCCGCCCAAACGCCCGACGCCAAGCCCGTCGAGAACCATCATGTCCGACCCGTCAAGCTCAAAACCAAAAACATCGGCATTTGAAACAATGCGATCGGGCCTCACCGACTTCGCCAGCGGCACAGTACCGTGCTGAATGCACCAGCGCAAGCACGCCTGCGCCGGCGTGATGCCACGGCGCGCGGCGATCGAGCGCAAAGCCGCATCCTCAAGAAGCCGTCCCTTGCCCAACGGCCGCCACGCCTCCACCACAATCGCACGATCGGCACAAAAGGCGCGCGTCTCCTCCTGAAGGAAACCAGGATGAAACTCGATCTGGTTCACCATCGGAGCCACCCTCGCCTCGGCAAGAAGAGGCTCCAGATGCGACGGCTTGAAATTTGAAACGCCGATCGCGCGAACCCGGCCTGCCTCGTACAGTTCCTCGAATGCGCGCCACGTCTGAAGATTCAGCTCCCTCCAGTCGTCGAACCGGTGCGGCGCAGCCGGCCAATGAACAAGGTAGAGGTCAAGGTAGTCCAGGCCGAGGCGTTCCATCGTCGCGTCGAAGGCGGCAAGCGCGCTGTCATGGCCGCGCTCGGTGTTCCACATCTTCGAGGTCACGAACACATCCTCGCGGGAGATTCCCGCCGATGCGATTCCCGCACGCACCCCCTCGCCCACACCCGCCTCGTTTCCGTAGACCGCAGCGGTGTCAACGAGACGATACCCCGCCTCGATGGCGGTGCGCACCGAATCCGAAGCCGCCTGGCCGTCAGGGGTTTCCCACGTGCCGAAACCAAGGCAGGGAATCCCCGTTCCATTGGAAAGCGTCAAGGTGCCAGCTGCACTGTTCATGCCATCTCCTTGTCTGCCGTATTGCCTGTCGTCGAGCCTTCCGGCCCCTCCCAAGAGCACGGGCCAGACGCCGACTGCCATCGCCTCATCCTACGCCCGGTCGGCATTCCGCCTCCTCAAAGGCGCACCGACCGCCGCAACCGCCGCACGCGCAAGCACCCGTGT
>CACYEE010000066.1 GCA_902773415.1 uncultured Actinomyces sp. | reverse complement strand
TGCCGTCGAGGCCCGGCACGGTCTGGGCGGGGCACGTGTTCAGGATAGCTTCCATGCGGTCATGTTCGGCGGGCGTCACCCACAGGCCGTACTTGGCCTTGACTCCGATTTGGCGTGCCGTGTATTCGCACAGGAAATGCTTGTTCGGCGGTTCCCAGGTCGCAATGTCTCCGTCGCCCTTCCGGGCGTTGGCTTGCCCGTCGACCGCGAGGAGATTGTACGGGTCGTTTGCGAACTCCCTGCGTTGCTCGGCGGCGAGATGTTGGGCGCCGGTCTGCCAGGCGTTCGACAGGGCAACGACGTGGTCGATCTGAACCGCGGTCGAGGTGCCGTTTCCGCGAAGGAAGTCGATTCGCGTCGCGGTGTAAGGGTCAAGAAGGGTGCCGGAGAGGACGACGCATTCGTGAGTTCCGTCCTTGTAGACAACGTTTGCGAGGTCGCGGTCGAGAACGTCGTTTCTCGTGTCGCAGCCGTTGCGGTCGGTATCGGCCCAGTCGGGGTCGAACTGGTCTCGCGAATAGTCCGTTTTCGGCGCTCGGCCTTTGATCTCGAGGGTGGCGAGGGCGCTCAGCGCATTGCGGTAGGCGACGGGCGTCGACGACGGCGTCGTCGTGGCGAGTTCGACTTCGCCAGCTTGAACCGAGGCTTGACCGTCGACCGGCTCGTCGGCGAGCGCCGAATGCGGCGAGCCGAGGCTTGCGAGAGCGAGGGCAAGGGCAGCGAAAACGCCGGAGAATCGTGTGTGTGCATGCGCGGCCATGAAGTCTCCTTTCCGTCTTTCATGGTATCCGGCGCATGGGATGCCCCGGTGGGACCAAAGGGAGCTGTGGCAGAGGGGGAGGCGGTTGTCTCGCAAGGATGCGCAGGCCCCCTATTTCATCGTTGCAAAGCGGTGGAGGAATGCGGCAATGGCGCCGCGTTCGGTGAGGTTTCCGGGGCGGAAGGTCCGGTCGGGCCAGCCGGTCGAGATTCCCTTTGTCGCCATCCACCGGATGGCCGCGCGGTGTTCCGATGTCGAAATGTCGGTAAAGGTCGCAGTGTTCGTGTACGCGGGCGAGCCGGCGTAGCGGTAGAGGAAGGCGGAAACGGCGTCGCGCCGAATCGGGTCCTGCGGGCGGAAGGTTCCGTCGGAGTAGCCTTTCGCCAGTCCCTTGTTTTTCGCCCACACGATTGCCTTGTAGTAGGGGGCGGAGGGGGACACGTCCTTGAAGGGCGAAGCCTTCGGGAGGGTCGGGGCGGGCTCGCCGGCCATCCTGTAAATGAAGCGGATGAAGGCTTCGCGGGTGACGGAGGCTTGCGGGCGGAAGGTTCCGTCGGGCCATCCGGTTGTCAGGTTCTTCTCGACCATCCAGGCGATGTCGGCATGGAACGGGTGGGTGGGGGGAACGTCGGAGAAAAACCGGATGCTGCTCTTCGCCGCGTCGTAGAGATCGTAGGTGCGTTTCCTGATTTTCCACATGTACGGGTAGATGTTTGCCGGGCAGGTGGTGGCGCTCGTGTCGAGGTGGGCGATGATGCGGGGGAACAGGGCTCCGGTTTTGTCTTTGAAGGTGGACTGGGGCATGTTGTTTGCCGGGACGGTCAGCGGGCTCATGGTTGTCGGGTCGACGCCGGCCTTGAGGAATTTCCATGCGGCGACGTCGGAGAAGGAATTGAGGACCGTCTCGGTGGGGGTGATCTCGGCGTAGTTGCCCATCACGGACACCCCGAGGGTTCCGTTGTTGTATCCGTAGGCGTGCCCGCCGATGGCGATCTGGCTTGCGGGGGTTGCAAGCGTGCCGTAGCGGCCTTCCCAGCGGCCGCCGAACTTGTCGAGCACGACGTGGTAGCCGATGTCGCCCCATTGCAGGGTGCGTGTGTGGTAGTAGTAGATTCCGCCGAGTACTGCGGGAACCTGGGATTTCGTGTAGCTGTTCGAGCCGGCAGTATGGTGGACGACGACGGCCTCGAATTTCGTGTAGGTCAGGGGCCAGGTTCTCAAGCTCTCGTTGGCTCCCCAGGCGGAGCGGGGCTGGATATTGGCCTTTGCCGACAACAGCGAGTATGTGACGGGCAGGTCGGAGTCGGAGCGGTCGTCCTCGGAATCTTCGTTGTCTGTGCCTTTGTCGTCTGTTTCTTCGGCAGGATTGCCCGCAGGGTCTTGCTCGGAATCGTTGGTGGAGTTGCCGACGGACACGTCGGTGGAATTCTCCGCAGGGGGAGAATCGACAGGAGAAGAATCCGCAGGAGAAGAATCCGCGATTGCCTGGAAGGCAAGTTCCAAGGCGTCGGCGGTGCCGGCGGCCAGACCGGATTGCGACACGGCGGCCCCGGAAGCCGAGCCGATTGCGGAATCCATGAGGGAATCCGCCTCGGGCAGGCTTTCGGCGAGTTCGGGGTCGGCCTGCGTGCGGGCGACGTCGTCGTCCGAATACGCGATATCGATGGAGAGGCTTGCAGGAAGCTCGCCCAAGCCTTTCGTGATGCGGACCTGGACGCCTGTCGAGGAACCCGTCACCGCATGCTCGGTACCCGAGCGGGCCGTTTCGACTCCGTCCGGGGCGGCCTCGACGTCGAGCGCGTACCAGTCGGTCCATTCGCCGCCGTCAAGCATGCGGATGTGAACTTCGGAACCGGCAGGAAGCGAATCGGACGCATCCCAGGTGACGCCTGCGACCGCAAATGGCGCTTCGACCGCGATCGGGTCGGAGAACAGCGCGTATTCCTCGTGCAGATGCGCCTCAAGGCTCTCCTCGTCGGCGGCGGACAACTCAAGCTCGCCCGAGCCGGGAGTCGTCGTTGCTTCCGGATCGAAACCGCCGATTGCTGCCTGCGTTGTCGTACCCTCTGGCGTCGTCAGGGAAATCGAGAGCCCGCCCTTGGCGGAAGGACCCGCAGGGACTGCTTGGGCAGGCAGGGCGACCGTGCCAGCTCCAATCAGGGCCACCAGTGACACGAAAGACAGGGTTCTCCTACGCATTTTCACCTCCACGAGGCACCCTACCGCGCGGAGGTGGCGACCTCAAGAGAGGACAATCGCAGCCGAATCGGCATCCTCGTCGTCATGAAGCGAAACGGAGGCATTCGTGGCGGCGGCAGGTGCGCCGGAGTCTGGCCTCTTCGCGGGGCATGCCGTAGGTCCCGGGCGCGCTGTCATGGAAATCACGACGAGGATGACGCAGGCC
>CACYEE010000065.1 GCA_902773415.1 uncultured Actinomyces sp. | reverse complement strand
CGTTCCAGCCGCCGTTGGAATTGAGGGACCTCTTGTGATAACCGCGGTCCGTCTTGTAGTAGTCGTAGTAGTCGGCCACGAAGAAGGGGGCGTCCTCGGGCAGCGGGTCCACAACGCCGCCGGCCAGCGCGTATTCGCCGGCCTTGAGGTCCTCAAGGCGCTGGGCGCACAGCGCGGCGCGCTTGGCGTGGCGCGCTTCCTCCGAATCTTCGGAATCGAAGTAGCCGTTGGCGTTGACGCGGGTCATGTCGTACATCGTGGAGGCGACGGTGGCCTTGATGCGCGTGTCGAGCGCGGCGGTGTTGAGCGCCATGCCGCCCCAGCCGCAGATGCCGCAGATGCCGATGCGGTCGGCGTCGACCCGCTCGTGCAGGCTCAGGAAGTCCACCGCGGCCATGAAATCCTCGGTGTTGATGTCCGGGGAGGCCATGAAGCGCGGCTGTCCGCCCGATTCGCCGGTGAAGCTCGGGTCGAAGGCGAGGGCGAGGAAGCCTCGCTCGGCAAGCGTCTGGGCGTACAGGCCGGAGCACTGCTCCTTTACGGCGCCGAAGGGTCCGGCGACGGCGACGGCGGCGAGATTGCCTTCGGTGCCCTTGGGGATGTAGAGGTCGGCCGCGAGGGCGATGCCGTAGCGGTTGGCGAAGGTCGCCTTTTCGTGTTCTACCGCGTCGCTTTTGGGGAAGGTCTTGTCCCATTCGGAGGTCGGGGCGAGGGATTCGGGCTGGATCATTGCGGGCTCCTTCGTTTTCGGTTCGGGGGCGTATCGGGTTCTGTCGTTTTCCCTCCTGCCATTCTTCCAAGCCGGGGCGATGCGCGCTAATGGCAATATCGAATGTCGTGAAATAGCATTGGGGAATAACACTGGTTGGCGCGACGCTGTTCGGTACGACGCTGACTGGTGCGATGCGTGCGTTTGCGCCGGGAAGGAGACACGGATGGAGATCCGCACGCTGCGCTACTTCCTCGCCGTCGCGCAGGAAGAGAACATGACCCGTGCCGCCGCGCGGCTGCACGTGACCCAGCCGACCCTGTCCAAGGCAATCAAGGCGCTGGAGGCCGAACTGCGCACGCGCCTGTTCGTGCGCCACAGCTTCTCCATCGAGCTGACCGACGAAGGACGGCTGCTGCGGGACCGGGCGCGCGACCTCGTGGGCATGGCCGACAAGATCGAAGGGGAATTCCGTTCGATCGACGACGCCCTGGCCGGCGAGCTCCGGTTCGGCCTGGCAGAATCGCACAAGATCCGCCTGATCGCGCAGGAACTGAGGAAACTCAAGGAAAGCTGCCCGGGACTGCGCTATCACGTGATGAGCGGCGACACCGAGCAGGTCACCGAGCGCCTGGACCGCGGCCTTCTCGATTTCGCGGTGCTCTGCGAACGGCCTGATTCCCGGCGCTACGCCTGGATCGAGCTGCCCGAACGGGACCTGTGGGGCGCGGTGATGCCCGCCGAGCATCCGCTGGCCCGCGGCTCGTCCGTATCCGCCTCGGATCTCGCGGGCCTTCCGCTTTTCGTGTCCGAACAAGGATGGCAGGGCGAGATCGCGGCGTGGGCGGGGGAACGCTTTGCCGACCTGCGCCTGGAAGGCTCCTTCCGGCTTTCCTACAACGCTTCCCTCTTCGCGCGCGAAGGCCTGGGCGTGCTGCTGACCTTCGACCGCCTGGTCGACACCTCGCCCGCCAGCGGCCTTGCGTTCCGCCCGCTCGAACCCCGCGTCGAAGTCGCGCTCTACCTCGCGTGGGGAAGGCGGCAGCTGCTCAGCCCGATCGCCCGGCGCTTCATCGCCCAGGCCCGCGCATCCTTCGCCGGGTCCTCCGGCACCTGACCGGCCCGTCCCCGGCCTCTCGCTTCGGCTGCGCGCATGGCGAGGGGCCGAAGCGACACTCCATCGGACTTTCGGAGCGGCCCCTTCTGCGGTTCGAGCATCGGCCTCGGCGTGCCGGCGATCCGCCGCCGGGTTCCCGACGCCGAGACGGACTGACACGCACGGGGCGCAAATCGACGGGGGCCGGCCATGTCGATTCGCGCCCCGTTTGCATGCCCGGCTTGCGCGCCCGGCGTTGTGCCCGGCTTGCGGGCGTCGCCCGCGCCGCTACAGCTTGATCGTGTGCGGTTCGACGTCGTCGTCGTGGTTCGCCAGGCTCGCCACGCACAGCGGGTCGAGGCTCTGCTCGCGGATCCACGCCAGCGATGCGCGCAGCTGCACGCGGTCGTTGGCGATGCCCGGTTCGATCATCTCCTGCCAGGAACGCGAGGCGTAGCCGCCATCGGCGAAAAGCAGGACGAAGCGGCCGTCCTCGGCACGCACCCGCACCGCGAACATGCCGTCGGCATGCCCGGGAATCGCCACGCACGCCACCGAGCCGTCGCCGAAGACGTCATAGCTCTTGCCGACCGGCCCTTCGGTGCCGTTCCAATCGAAGAACTCGATGCCGGTGCCTTCCCACCAGGCGCTGTTGTAGCGGATGCGCGCCTTGGCGTCCTTGCGTACCGAGGCGACCTCGTCGCGCGAGGCGAGGATGCGCCGGGCCTGCGCCACCTGCTTCAGGCCGTTGACATGGTCGCAATCCAAATGCGTGGCCAGCACGAAATCGAGGTCCGCCGGGGCGATGCCGCGCTCGGCCAGCTGCTCGTCCACGGCCTCCCCCTCGGGCAAAAGCCCCTGGTTGACGAGATAGAGCGGAATCGAGCCGAGGGAGCGGATCTGGGCGCGGCGATCGAAGCGCCCGTTCGGGCTCATCTCGCGATGCCAGCCCGCGTCGACGAGAATCCGCCCCTTCGGATGCTCGACGAGGTACGTGGACACCGGCAGCCAGATCCGGTTCGACGGCCGGCCGAAGACGCCGGAGGCCTTCAGCGGGTTGCAGTCCGAGCCGCCGAAAGGCAGCGCGGGGGCGACGCAGACCTTGCCGGCATGCATGACGTGGATGGAGATGGTGCTCATGCTTGCCTCTTTTCTTGCGCGGGAGCCGATGCTTCCATCCAATCAGGCGGGACGGCCCATGCCCAGAACACTTTCGGCGAAAGTGTCCACGGCTGCGGGTACGGGCATGGGCGACGTGGGCGAGGCGCGAGGGGCGCGCTGCCGGCGTCGGGCCGGACGGCGCGGGGCGAGGACGTCGACGTCGTCCCGATGAAGGCTATGCGTCCAGGACCGCCAGCGCCTTGGCGACGACGCCGATCGCGTCGCGCCGGGCGACCTCGCCCGGATGCGACACGTAGAAGGCGCAGGCGGCGATCACCGCCGAGGCGGCGACCTCCTCGGTGAGCGCGGAAAGCGCCGGACGCGCGGCGGCAAGGCGTCGCCGGCGCAGATGGGAACGCACCGCGCCCTTCCATTTCTCGGCGAAGCGGGCATTCGGCGAAGCCGAAAGAAGAGCGCGGAAATCCGCTAGATGAGCATCCGCATAGTCCAGCGTGCGCGAATAGAAGCCCAGTCGCTCCTCGCCGGCAGCCTCGGGATTGGCAATCTCCTCGTTGAGCTCGTCCAGCGCGGTAACGTGCAGATCCTCAATCTCGGCAAGCAGTTCGTCGATCGAGGAGCAATGCGCATAGAAGGTCGAACGGGACACGAAGGATTCGCTCGCAAGCTCGCGCACGGTCACTGCGGCCAGCGGCTTGCGTTCGAGCAGCCGGACAAGGCCGGCGCGCAGCGCGAGACGGGCCGGAGCGGGGGTGGCGCCGGGAGTGCTCCGCATGTTCCTCCTTCGTTCTTTCCTTCTTCCGCGTCCATTATCGCAGGCCGGAGGTGCGGTGACACGCGGGGGCGGAGCGCTTTTCGCCTATGCGGCGTTCCCCGTCGTCGCCGAGCAGGCCCAGGCGGAGCATTCGGGCGCTGGCGCGTCTGCTTTTCTTGCCTGACGGACCTTGCGCGACGCCGAAAAGCTCGTGAAGCGAGAAAAACGGACACGTGCGGCGCGCGCCGTTCGACAGGAAATCCTCAACAGGTAGGCGAACGATTTCGCGAAACGCATTCCGCCCCGCCTCCTTGCACGCGCCATGCTTGCCTGGCAATCGATTCCCGGGCGTCTGTCGCGCGAAAACAAGAAGTTCGTCTTCGGGCAGATTCGCAAAGGGACGCGATCTGCGGACTTTGAGAAGAGCCTTGCGTGGCTGGAGCAGGCTGGCCTTGTTGTGAAAGTCAAGCGTGCCGGCAAACCCAAGGTTCCGCTTGCGGGCTATTGCTCCATGAATGCGTTCAAGGTATTTGCGCTTGACGTGGGGCTTCTCGGTGCCATGAGCGGCCTCGATCCGCGAGATGTCCTCGCTGGCAATACGGTGTTCGCCGAATTCAAGGGGCGCTCGCCGAGCAGTACGTCTGCCGGCAGCTTGCAAGCGAATGCGGCCTCGTGCCCCATTATTGGTCGGCCGAAAACCCGTCGGGCGAAATCGGCTTCCTGGTTCGGGATTCCGCAAGCGTCCTGCCATCGAAGCGAAAGCGGAGGAGAACCTGAAATCGAAGAGCCTGAGCGCCTTCAAAGGCGGCAACCCGGAAGTCAAGGCGCGTCGCATGGGCCTTTCCGGCTACCGCGAGCAGGACTGGATGCGCAACGTTCCGCTTTGCGCGCTTCCGTGTCGGCAGCTGGGGGCGAGGTACGGTTCGGATGCTGGTTCCAATGCTTGCCGCTCCAGCGTGAACGGCCCGGCTGCTTGCGGGCTTGGTGCTGTTCTCAGGCCTGGCTGCTTGGCAATCAAGCGGAGGCGGGTGCGATGGTGCATGGCAGCCGGGCAAATGCGGCGAAGTTGCGTCACATCTGCCCGGCCCGCGCTGCCTATGACAACGGGCTTAGCGCTGCCCGGGCGCCGTTCCTCCTTGGCCGGGACCCATGCCGCCGCGGCCCATGCCGCCGCCCATCATCATGGAGTTCTCGATGGTCGTCACCTGTTCGCCGTTGACGGTGACGGTGCCGCCGTTCAGGGCGCTCTGCCCGTCGAAGTCGAAGGCGAACTGGGCGGTGATGTTCACGGTGCCGCCATTGATGGTGAGGTTGCCGTTGGAGTCAAGGGCATCGGTGTCCCCGGCACCCATGTCGACATTGAGGGTGCCGCCGTTGATTTCGAGGTTCACCTCGTAGGCGGTGGATATGGCGGTGGCATTGATGCCGTCGTCGCTCGCCGTGATATCGACCTCGCCTTCGTTGATTTGCACGTAGGTCGCTTCGATGCCTTCGGCGGTGTCGATGGCGAAGGTGCCGCCGTCAATCTGGGCGACGGAGGTGGCTTCGATGGCGTCGGAGGCCGCTTCGATGGTGAAGTCGCCGCCGCAGATGTACACGTAGCCGAGGGAGAGGTCTTCGTCGTTGTCGGCCTGGATGCCGTCGGTGCCGGCGCTCAGATGGAAGGTGCCTCCGGCGATGCGCACCGAATCGTTGGCCTCAAGGGCGTGGCCTGTGCCAGCCTCCACCGTGTAGGTTCCTCCCGTGATCTTGAGGTCGTCCTTCGAGGTGATGCCGTTGTTGGGGGAGGAGACGGCGAGCGAGCCGGTTCCGCCCAGCGTGAGGTCGTCCTTGGAGAAGATGGCGGCGTCGATGTTCGTGGTGCCGTCGGCAACGAACTGGCCGGTGACCTCCACCGTATTGTCGCCTTCGAGCGTGACGAACACTTTGTCGGCGCTCAGCACGTACAATGCGGGAGCGTCCGTGTTGGTGACGGACACGTTGTCGAACACAAGGTGGACTTTCGCCGTGTCGGCAGCTTCAACACGGATTGTTGCCTCGCTTGCGCTGCCGCTGATGACGTAGACGCCTTCATCCGTGATGGTCATGTCTTCGCCGTCCTTGACCTCAAGGCGCGTCGCATTCGAGGTGTCCACGCCCTGTGCCAGGTCTGTTTCGGTGAACTGGTCGGCAGCAGTGAAGATGCCGCCGAGCGAATCGGGGATTTCGGTGACGGCGTAGCTCGCGGTGTTCGCCTGCGTTTCTTCCTGCGCTGTCTCGGTGGCATCCGGCGTCGTCTTTGAGGCGGAGCTGCTTGCCGTGCTGCTCGCTGCCGCATCCGTTGCCGTTGACGACGCCGCATCGCAACCAGCAGCCGAGGAAGCGAGGGCGAGTACGGCCATGCTTGCGGCAAGTTTCGTGCGCCATGCGGTGGAAAGCTTCATGTGTCTACCTTCTTCGTTCTTTCTGGCCTGTTCTTGGCGCGTCCAATCGGCCCGGCGCCAGAACCAATGGGCTTTGCACATTGTTCGTGGGCATTGTCGACATGAAAAAACCTAAAAGCCGCTCCTGTGAGGTGGCTGGGAAGTATCTGGATAAAAGTCATTCGTGTCGCGCATCGCTTTCCCAGGCGAAAAGCGGCAGTGCTCTCCTGACGGTCAGGCTTATGGCTGAACGCAACGAATGCCGTGGCCGCTTCGGGCACCGCCGCAACCCGCCCCGTCCCCCGTCGTCGATTCCGGCACCCAATACGCCCGGCTCGTTGCGCGGCACGTGCGCGAGGCGCGAGTCTGCTCCGAAATCGCGCCCTCGACAGCTACTGCGGCACGGATGCTTTCGCGCAACCCCGCTGCCGCCATTCGTTCCGGCGGCCCCTCTTCGGCGCATGCGCACGGAACTCCGTCGCCCGACCCGGCAATTCTCGATGCCGGCGTTCCCATCCCTGGCATTTGCTACGGCTTCCACGTGATGGCGGCAAGACCAGGGCGCCGTTGGGCGAACCGGAAGCCAAACGGAAAACCATTGGCCGCGAGTTCATTCGCTCTTTCGAGGCGGCTCAACGCGAAATGGTCGAGCGTATCGAGGGCGACGGGGAAGAAGCGAAGTTCCTCGTGCAAGGCACGCTGCACCCGGACGTTGCTGAATCCGGCGGCGGCACGGGCACGGCACGCATCAAGAGCCGCCACAACGTGGACGGCCTTCCCGAGGAAATGGACTTCGAACTGGCCGAGCCGCTGCGTGCCCGTTCAAGGATGACGTGCATGTTATCGGCCACGAGCCGGGCATGCCGGAGAATACCGTGGCCCGCCAGCCCTTCCCGGGCCCAGGCCTGAGAATCCGCATTGTCGGTGAAGTGACGCGCGAGCGCCTGGAGATTTTGCGAACTGGCGACGCAATCGTGCGTGAAAAGCTCGCCGCGGCGGGCTTGGATGAAGAAATCTGGCAGTGCCCCGTAGCGTTGCTGGCCGATGCTCGGTCGATGGGCGTCCAGGGCGGGGCCGTGCACATGGCCGACCGACCGTGCTGCGCCCGGCGTCCTCCGAGGATTCCATGACGGCCGACTGGACGCGCCTGCCTTGCGACGTGCTTGCCCGCATCTCCAATCGCATCGCGAACCCGGTGCCCGAGGCCAACCGCGTCGTCCTTGACGGGCCGGCAAGCCGCCGGCAACCATCGGGCGGGAGTAACGTAGCCCACCTCATAGGTGCCCTCTTCGGCTGGCACGTTCAGGGCTTTTGGAAAAGACCGTACCTCGTGGCCCTTGCTCCGCGCCCTGTTCCACGGCAAGCACGGTCGGCT
The DNA here is from genome assembly GCA_902773415.1 of uncultured Actinomyces sp. Classification (GTDB taxonomy): domain Bacteria; phylum Actinomycetota; class Actinomycetes; order Actinomycetales; family Actinomycetaceae; genus RUG11864. The sequence goes on along the minus strand of CACYEE010000065.1, from coordinate 2,581 downwards.
CGCCTGAAGCCAACCCGCGAGCTTGCGCTCGCGATCACGGTGCCGACAGCCGCGGCGTAAGCGGGAAACCGATTGGCGGCAAGTTGGCAACCTGCCGCCAATCGGCGTATTTGGATGGAGATGCCGCCCTAGTCGGCCGGCGTGAACGCCCCGAGGTTCGCTTCCTGCTCTTCGAGGGTCATGGTGAAGTAGCGGACGCCCTTGTCGAGCGCAGCCACGCCCGCCATCTCGGCCTCGGTGAGAGCGAAATCGAAAATGTCCATGTTGTCGGCGATATGGGCCGGATTCGTGGACTTGGGGAAGATGACGTTGCCTTCTTGGATGTGCCAGCGCAAAATCACCTGCGCGGGAGTCTTGCCATGCTTGGCGCCAAGTTCGGCGAACAGCGGTTCGGCGAGCAGGCCCGCATCGCCGTGGCCGAGCGGATACCAGCTTTCGAGCACCGTGCCATAGGGAGCCACGCGCTCCTTCAAGGCATGCTGCTGATAGTAGGGGTGACATTCGACTTGCAGAGCGGCCGGCTTGATGCGAGCCGCCCCGCAAACTTCCTCCAAGCGTTCGCTCTCGAAGTTGGAAAGCCCGATGGCGCGAACCTTGCCTGCGTCCACCGCATCCTCCATGTCTGCCCACGCGCCCATGTAATCGCCGAACTGCTGATGGAGCAGCAGAAGATCGATATGCTCGGTGCCTAGGCGCTCAAGCATCGTGTCGATAGCGGCAGCGGTCTTGCCGCGCCCATACTCGCTCGGCCACAGCTTCGTCGTAATCCAGATGTTGCTACGCGGGATACCGGACTCCGCCACGGCCTTTCCGACGCTGCGCTCGTTCTGGTAGGCATGGGCGGTGTCGATGTGGCGGTAGCCCAGGCGGAGCGCCTGAGTAACTGCATCGACGGTTGCGGGCCCTTCGGGCACCATGTAGACGCCCATGCCGAACTGCGGCATCTCGATTCCGTTGTTGAGCTTCACATAGGTCTGGTTTTCCAGGGCCATGTCCCTGTCCTTTCTTCCGTTGCGTATCCTTCGTTGATTGCCCTGCCGGGCTTTGGCGCTGTCGCGCTGTTGCCGCTGCTGGCGGCGCTGTGTGCCGGTGCGCCTGATGCGGGCTGGAAGCGAGGCGGCCGAGGCGAAAGGAGCCGAGGCGAAGCGGCTGCGCCCTAGTACATCGAGGCGCGGGCCTCGACGAGAACCCACCGTCCGCCCCTCTTCTCGGCTTTGAGGTCTTGCTGAAGCCGCCACGTGTGGCGCCCGCCGCCGAAGACCGCGGCGTTCACACGCGAACGGCCCAGTATTCTCGCGCTCGTGCCATCGGGCGCGACGGTCGCTTCGATGGAGTCGTGCTCGGCGGAATAGTAGTTCAGGACGCCCGCTTCCAGTGCTTCGAGATAGTCCTGCTTGGACTGCTTCAAGCCCGTCATGTGGACGAGAAGATAATCGTCAGCCAGCATCCGGGAAATCTCGGCAGCATCCTTGCGTATCGACGCTTCGCACAGGCTGCGGTACAGCTCGGCGCAGGCTTCCTTGTCGGAGTTCATTCTTTCCTCCCCGGTTTTCCTCTGTTCTCCAGCGGCTCTGAAGGCCGACTTGGGCAGTCGGGTCCGACGGCCTGCCCGCTGCCGGCTTGGGCGGGCGGCGCTGATGTCGGATTCTGGTTGGACGGCAGCCGGCCCGCTGCCGGGCGGGCCTACAGCGCACTCGCGATGAAGGCAAGCAGGCCGCCGACGGTTTCAAGGTTCGTGTGGTCGTAGCAGACGGCGTGGCCGGTGTCGAGCGCGGCAATCTTCTCGCGTTCGGCCGCGGTGAGTTTGAAGTCGAACACGTCGATATTCTCGGCCATGCGCTCGGCTTTGGTGGTTTTGGGGATAACGACGACGCCGGAATCAATGAGGTAGCGCAGCGCTGCCTGGCCGATGCTCTTTCCGTGGCGCGCCCCAATCTCGGCAAGAATCGGATTTGCGAAGAATCCATTCGCTCCCTCGGCGAACGGACCCCACGCCATGTGCTGCACACCGAGATTTTCCATGTTCTCGTGGGCTTCCTTTTGCTGCCAGAAGACGTGAGTTTCAACCTGGTTCAGTACCGGGGGAACGTTGGCGAAGGTGCAGAGGTCCAGCAAGCGAACAGGATCGAAGTTCGAGACGCCAATCGACTTGACGAGGCCGTCAGCCAAAGCCCGCTCCATGTCGCGCCATGCGCCGTAGTAATCGCCATAGGCCTGGTGCAGGAGCATCATGTCGATGCAATCGAGGCCCAGAAGCTCCAGCGACGCCTTGATGGATTCGTACGTCTTTCCCTCGCCGTAGTTTGACACCCACACCTTGTCCACAAGGAAGATGTCCTCGCGGGCAACTCCGCTCTGTGCGATGGCGGCCCCCACGCCGCGTTCGTTCATGTATGCCTGCGCCGTGTCGATCAGGCGATAACCGGCCGCCAGCGCCTCACCGACGCAACGCTCGGTGGTTTCGTCGTCGATCTGAAAGACGCCGTAGCCGAGCATCGGCATCTGCATCCCGGTTGCGAGGTTCGCGTATTCCATGACGTCGTCCTTTCCGGTGGGCGCCTGTTGTGCGGAGGTTTCTTCG
>CACYEE010000064.1 GCA_902773415.1 uncultured Actinomyces sp. | reverse complement strand
TGGGCGATGTCGAGATGGTGCGCGCCCCAGTCGCCGTTGTAGCCGGAGCCGATGTCGTCGTCGAAGCGCCAGAACATCGGGTAGAACGTGTTGACGCCGCGCGGCGCGAGCTGGTCGGAGTAGGGCCGCCACTTGGCGGGGCCAAGCCACATGTCCCAGTCCACGTCGGGGTTGGGGGCGCCCTCGGACGCGGCGTTCTCCGGGTTGTCCCAGAAGCGGACGGGGTGGGAGGGGCCGCCGAGCTTCTGCCCGCCACGGCCGTAGTTGGCGTCGACGTGCGTGACGTCGCCGATGAAGCCGTTGCGCACGACCATGCACGCGGTGCGGAAGACGGGCCACGAGCGCTGCATCGAGCCGGTCTGGAAGACGCGCCCCGTCGCCTTCTGCGTGGCGATGATCGCCTTGACCTCGGCGATGCTGTAGGCAAGCGGCTTCTCGCAGTAGACGTCCTTGCCGGCCTTCATCGCCGCGACGGCGATGTAGCCGTGCCAGTGGTCGGGCGTGGAGATGCTCACCATGTCGATGGCGGGGTCGGCGAGGATGTCGCGGAAATCGGCGACGGCGCGGCAGGGCTCGGCGGCGATGCCGAGCTCCGCGTAGAAGTCGTCGACCTGCTTCGCGGCGGCCTCGCGGCGGACGCGGTCGCAGTCGCACACGGCTGCGACGCGCACGCCCAGGTCATGCTGCTTGCAGAAGGAGGGGGTGAGAACGGTGCGGGCCTGGATGCCGCAGCCGATGATGGCGACGGTGTGGAGACGGTCGGGGGAGGAGGAATTCATGGCGTTGAAAGGTGGGGAGGGGAAAATGTGCGGAAAACCGGCACCAGTTTAGCAGGAACGGGACGGAGGGGAAAGGCGGGCAGTCGCCCTGCCTTTCTCTCCGCCAGACGTTCCGACACACGCCCCGTCGTGCGCCATGGGCATGGCGAAAGCACCTTCCGACAACGCTACATATCCACCGAATTCTTTGCAATTATTATATTACAAACAATATATTTATGATGTTTCATTTTTCAAAGTTCCAGATGACTATTGCGCCTTGCCGAAGCTTCTGTGAGCCCGTTCTTGGCGTGATGATTGCGTCACGCCGGTGTTTGCGTACACAGGACAACGAGGCCATGTCCGCATTCCAGCGGTTGACCATCCGATATGGGAGCACAAAGGGCCCGGCCGCCCACAGGTGCCTACTTGCGGCGCGGCTTTCCCTTCGCGGTGCTTCGTGCGCCGGGCTTCTCGGCGAGCACGAAGTCGATCTTGCGCTCCTCGGCGTCGACGGCCGCCGGAATGACCCGCAGACGCTGGCCCACGGAGTAAATCACACCGCCGCCGGCAAGCGTACCCGCGCCCTTGTGGAAGCGCAGGAAGCTGTCGGAGAGCTCCGACACATGGACCATCCCGGAGAGTCCGAGGTCGCCCACCTCGATGAACACGCCGAACTCGGTGACGCGCGTGACGGTCGCCTCGAGCACCGGCGCGCTGCCGTCGAGAATCGCCTGGCGCAGATAGCCGTACTTCTTGATTTCGACGAGCTCGCGTTCCGCCTGCTCGGCGCGGAATTCGGTCTCGGTGCTTGTGCGGGCAATGGCCTGGAGTTCGGCGAGGGAGGGCTGTGTGCCCCGCGGGGTGGCGAGGAGCGCCCCGAGCTGGCGATGCAGCACAAGGTCGGGATAGCGGCGAATCGGGGAGGTGAAGTGGCTGTAGTAGGTTTTGCCGAGCCCGAAGTGGCCGTGTTCGTCGGCGCTGTACTCGGCGCGCTTCATGCTGCGCAGGATCATCATTTCGGCTGTGGCGCGGAACGGGTTGTCCTTGAGCGAGCGGACGAGGTTGGCGAGGTTGCGCGGAATCTGGATGTTGCCGGCCTGGATGCCGAGGCCCGCAAGCGAGACGGCGAGCTCCTCGAGCTTCTCGGGATCCGGGGCGTCGTGGAAGCGCGAGAGGTACGGAATGCGGCGCGCGGCGCATTCGGCGGCGACCGCCTCGTTGGCGAGCACCATGAACTCCTCAATGAGCTGGTGCGATTCGTCCTGCGGCGTCGTGGAGATGCCGGTCATTCGGCCGTCGGGCGCCAGGTCGATGCGCACTTCGGGGATGGCCAGGTCGAGCGCGTTGTTGCGGAAGCGGCGCGCGCGGACCTGCTGCGCGAGGGTGCAAGCTTCGCGGATGAGCGCCTTGGCCTCGGCAGGAAGCTCGCGGTCCGTCGGCGACGGGGCATGGGCGAGTTCCGCCATTGCCTCCTCGTAGGTGAGGCGCAGCCGAGAGCGGATGATCGACTTCGTGAAGTCGCGTCCGATGACGGCGCCGCCGTCGTCAATCGTCAGGAAGACGCTGAACGCGAGACGGTCCTCATCGGGCCGGAGCGAGCAGACGCCGTTCGAAAGCTGCTCGGGAAGCATCGGAATGACCTTGTCCACGAGGTACACGCTCGTGCCGCGTTTGCGCGCCTCGCGGTCGAGCGCCGAGCCGGGGCGCACGAAGTGCGTCACATCGGCGATGTGGACGCCGAGAACGCGCCGGCCCGCATCGTCGCGTGTGAGGGAGATTGCGTCGTCGAAGTCCTTGGCGCTCTTCGGGTCGATGGTGACGATGTACTCGCCGCGGAGGTCGCGGCGGCCCTCGCCGGGCTGCGCGAGGCGGGCGGACACGGTCTCGGCCTCGGCGAGCACCTCGGGCGGGAACTCGCGGGG
>CACYEE010000063.1 GCA_902773415.1 uncultured Actinomyces sp. | reverse complement strand
CGAGACGGACCTGAGGGGGCTCGTCTCAAGGCTGCGCGGCTACCTTGAGGGCGACTGCAAAATGAAGCCGGAGTACGTGAAGCGCGTGGACGACTTCTTCGCGTTCACGGACAAGAACAACTGCAAGCGCGTCTACGAAGCCATACTCGAGGCGGCGAAGGAATAGCCCATTACTTGTTCGGCGGGCAGCGCGGAACCGAAGGTGCGTCACGCCGGCTCGACGGCGGGGATGTCGATGTTGCGCTTCTTCGGGTTGAAGTTTATGCCGATCAGCGTCACGGGACGCTCGCCGCCGATCCACTTGTCGGCGTAGCCCCGGTCGCGGATCTGCCGGATCGCCGCTTTCGCGCTCCTGCGGTACTTGAACTCGAATACGAATACGTTTGCCTGCGTCTCGATCACTGCGTCGGCATAACCTAGCATGGACGCCACCTCAGGTTGGGGGTTGGCTCCCGTCATGGACGAGAACAGCTGGAAATACCGCTTCGCCTCCGCCTCGTCCCTAATGTGCCAGTCAGGCGGAACCGAGGCGTAGAGTCCGTAAAGCGACTCGTACAGGTACCCCTTCCAGTCGCCGGAGGCGATCTGGCGCTTCGCGCGGTCGACGAGCGTGTTGAACGAATTGACCTTCAGCCCCATAACCTGCGAGAGGTAGCCACGCTTCAGGGCCTCACGCACCTCGTGGTTCGGAGGTGCAAGGATGTATCTGTCGGTCTCCTCTTTCTTCGGGTCGCCGCAGATGACATCCTTGATGGTCAGATATCCGCCCTGGTAGAGCAGCGACTCCATCGGGAGAGTCTCCGCGTCGCAGACGTCGAGCGTGAACGCGTCCGCCGGCACGTTCTCGAGGTCTTCGGGCAACTTGCCCGCCCTCTCGATTCGGTTGATGATGAGCGTAGCCCTGCCGGTCGTCTCCCAGTAGCCCTTCAGCTTTCCGGCTTCCAGAGCATTGCCGAGCGACACCGGGTTGCAGACTCGCTCATCAGAATCCGGCGAGAACCTGTAGCCGTCGTACCACGAGAGAATCTCGGCCTTCGCCTCCGCGAAATCCATGCCGTTCCGCGAGCCAAGCGCCTCCACGTTCTCGCGGAGAGCGCCGTCCAGTTCGTCCGGCGTGTAGCCGAGGAGCGTCGCGAACCGCCTGTCCATCGAACGGTCCTTCAGGTGGTTCATGCCGGAAAACACCGAGAGCTTCGTCAGCTTCGTGACGCCCGTCATAAGGAGGAACCGAATGGAGCCGGAGTTGTTCTTCAGCTTCTCGTAGAAGTCGTGGAGGACGGAGCGCACCTTGTTGAGCGACGCGATGTCGTCAAGGAACTTGGCGACGGGCTCGTCGTACTCGTCTATCAGGACGACGATCTTCTTTGTAGGTGACTTTGCCGCCGCAGCCTTGAGGAAGTCCTCGAACTGGCCAGGGGCGTATTCCTGTCCGCTGTACGGAACGCCGGCCTCCGCGCACAGTCCGCGCACGAGTTTCGCCAGTTGTTCCAGGAACAGCTCGTATGTCGCCCCGGTCGCGCTGGCCATCGTGAAGCTGTACACCGGAGTCGGATGCTCCCATCCCTCCCACGGCAGCTTGTCAATGGCGAGCCCCCTGAAGAGGTCGCGCCGACCCTCGAACATCGCCTTAAGGGTCGAGAGCATGAGCGACTTGCCGAATCTGCGCGGGCGCGAGATGAACAACTGCTGGTCTGCGTCGTCGCAAAGCTGATACAGCAAGTCCGTCTTGTCGACGTACTTGGCCTTTTCGTTCGTGATGAGCGATTCGAAGTCGAACACCCCCGTCGTCGGGACTCTTATAATGCGCTCCGCTTCCATGCCGCACATTATACCATATTCGGGGAACAGAGGACGACGTTGAGATCAGGGTTTACGCATTTGAAAAAGCCTACTCCGACGGCGCCTTCGCCGACGTCTGCGACGTGGAGAGCCGGCTCGCGGGGGGTTCGTCCAGCGGCGCGGGGAATGCGTAGACTGGAAGCATCAACAGGGCGATGACCCCGTACCGGATGTTCGATTCTGCAATCGCTATCATGCAGAATATCCCGAAAACATAGAGCAGTGGCACCAGCCTCAGCATGGTCTCGCCGTTAGCATCGCTTTTCATTTCGCGG
>CACYEE010000062.1 GCA_902773415.1 uncultured Actinomyces sp. | reverse complement strand
CACCGAGCCGAGCGCCGAGATGGACCTCTGGTTCCCGCAGAAGAAGGGCGGCCCGGGCTGGATCGAATGGGGCGGCTGCGGCATGGTGAACCCCGAGGTTCTGCGCAACGCCGGCATCGACCCCGACGAGTACACCGGATTCGCCTTCGGCATGGGCATCGAACGCACGCTCATGCTTCGCAACTCCATCGGCGACATGCACGACATGGTCGAGGGCGACGTCCGTTTCTCGCTCCAGTTCGGCACCACAGGAAGGGGAAACTGACATGCCTCTCATCCCGATCGATTGGCTCGGCCAGCACGTCGAGCTGCCCGAAAGCCTCGCGGCGGCCCAGCTCGCGGAGGCTCTCGTCAAGGTAGGCCTCGAGGAAGAGGCAATCCATCCCGGCCAGGTCACCGGCCCGGTCGTCGTCGGCCATGTCCTCACCCTCGAGAAGAAGGAACAATCCAACGGCAAGCTCATCAACTACTGCCGCGTCGACGTCGGCGAACACAACGACGCTCCCGGTACCGGCAAGGAGCCCTCGGAGCTTCCGTCGCGCGGCATCATCTGCGGCGCCCACAACTTCAAAGCCGGCGACTACGTCGTCGTCTCCCTGCCCGGTGCCGTGCTTCCCGGCGGCTTCGAGATTTCGGCCCGCAAGACCTACGGCCACATCTCCGACGGCATGATCTGCTCGGCCCGCGAGCTCGGCATCGGAAACGACCACAACGGCATCATCGTTCTTGCCAAGGGCGACGACGCCGAAGCGATCGCGAAGATTCCGCCCGTGGGTACCGATGCTCTTCCGCTGCTCGGCATCAGCGCCGAGACGCTCGAAATCAACATCACGCCCGACCGCGGCTACTGCTTCTCCATGCGCGGCGTTGCCCGCGAATACCACCACTCGACCGGCGCGGCCTTCACCGATCTGGCGCTGCCCGAGAACCTGCCAAACCCGATTCCCGAAGCGAATGCCGAAGGCTTTCCCGTCGTCGTCGAGGACGAGGCGCCGATTCACGGCAAGGTCGGCTGCGACCGCTACGTCGCCCGCATCGTGCGCGGCGTCAACCCAAACGCCGAATCCCCGAAGTGGATGAAGGACCGCCTGACCGAGGCCGGCATGCGCCCCATCTCGCTCGCCGTCGACGCGACGAACTACGTCATGCTCGACCTGGGCCAGCCGCTGCATGCCTTCGACCTCGACACCCTCGACGCGCCGATTGTCGTGCGCCGCGCCAAGGCGGGGGAGAAGCTCGTGACCCTCGACGAGGTCGAGCGCGAACTGCATCCCGAAGACCTCCTCATCACCGATTCCAAGGGCGGACACGGCGCGCGCATCATCGGCCTGGCCGGCACGATGGGCGGGCTCGACACCGAGATTTCGGAGAACACGACGAACGTTCTCATCGAAGCCGCGCACTTCGACCCGATTTCCGTCGCACGCATGGCGCGCCGCCACAAGCTGCCCTCGGAAGCCTCCAAACGTTTCGAGCGTTCGGTCGACCCGCTGGTTGCCCCGGTCGCGGCCCAGCGCGTGGTCGACATCCTCGTCGAATACGGCGGCGGCACCGCCGATCCGGCGGTTTCCGACCTCAACAAGATCACGCTGCCCGAAGCCCAGGACTTCAACCCTGCCGAGGTCGCTCGCCTGACCGGCCTCCACGTTCCCGCCGAGCGCATCCGGGAGATTCTCGAGGACATCGGCTGCACGGTCGAAGCCAAGGGCGAGATCTTCTCCGTCACCCCTCCGACATGGCGCCCCGACCTTGCGGGACCCGCCCATTTCGTCGAGGAGGTTGCGCGTCTGGTCGGCTATGACGAGATCGGTTCGGTCGTGCCCGCTGCTCCCGCAGGCCACGGGCTCGCTCCGATGCAGCGCGTGCGGCGCGACGTGATGCGATCCCTCGCCGAGCAGGGCTGGGTGCAGGTCATTTCCTATCCGTTCGTTTCCGAAGCGGATTTCGACCGGCAGCAGATTCCCGCCGACGACGAGCGCCGCCTCGCCATCAGGCTCGCGAACCCGTTGCAAGAGGAGATGCCCTTCATGCGCACCTCCGTCCTCGACTCGCTCCTCGAAACCGCCCGGCTCAACGTTTCGCGCGGCAACCCGACGGTTGCCATCACCGAATCGTCCTTCGTGACCCGCCCGGCAGGCCTCGAGCCGGCCCCGCTCGTCGGCGTCGGCAAGGCTCCCGAGCGCGACGAAATCCGGGCGATGCGCCGCGCCACCCCGAAGCAGCCCTTCCACATCGCCGGCGTCGCCTGCGGCCAGGTCCGCGAGGCGAGGGCCGGTCTTGACGCAGTCGTGTGGGATTGGCGCGACGCCATCGAAGCGGTGCGCACCGTGGCCCGCACGGTCGGTGCCGACGTGACCGTCGGCTCTGGCGAGCTGGCTCCGTGGCATCCTGGCCGTTGCGCGAAGATCATGCGCAGCAACAAGGTCGTCGGATGGGCGGGCGAGCTGGCTCCGACCGTCTGCAAGGCATTCGAGCTGCCAAAGCGCTCGGTAGCCTTCGAGCTCGATCTCGATGCGCTTGCCGGCAAGAAGGGGGCCAAGCCGCTGGCCGTCAAGGCCGTCCACACCGACCCGGTAGCCAAGGAGGACTTCGCCTTCGTCGTCGCCGAGCATGTGACGGCCGCCGAGGTCGAGGTCGCGATTCGCAAGGCTGCCGGAGAGCTTGCCGAGGATGTTCGCCTCTTCGATGTCTACACCGGCGAGCAGGTGCCCGAAGGCAAGAAGTCCCTGGCCTTCGCGCTGCGTCTGCGGGGAGACCATACGCTTGCGGCGAAGGAGGTCGCGGCGGTTCGCCAGGGCGTCATCAAGTCCGTGACAAAGCGTTTCAAGGCCGAGTTGCGGGCCTGAGACCACGGCTAGTCCTTTCCTTTTTCGCACCGGGGCTGTCTCGCAAGGGCGCCCCTCTGTTGGAACTGTCTCGGAAGGATGCCTGAACTCGACCGGGGCGGGAATCGGAACGTGCGCCGATTCCCGCCCCAGTCGTTTGCGCAGGTCGGAGATTCGGGTGTCGCGGGGGCAAAGGGGACAGGCCAATGTCGGATTGGGGACAGTCCCCTTTTGTGTCAAACGCTGAAATCGGTTGCTGTGAGGTGGGGTTTGTGTTCGTGGGGGTGCTGAGAGGTCGTGGATTTGCTTGTTTGGTTGGGTG
>CACYEE010000061.1 GCA_902773415.1 uncultured Actinomyces sp. | reverse complement strand
GGCACCGAGACGATCGTCTTCACCTTCGACGCCGCCGCCCTCGCCGGCGAAGAACTCGTCGCCTACGAGTACGCCTTTGAAGGTGCCGCCGATGTCACGGTGACCACCGCCGATGAGGCGAAGGCCGGCGAGCAGCGCGACGACTTCGTTGCCAAGCACGAGGACATCAACGACGAGGCCCAGACGGTCGTCGTCGAAGAGAAGAAGCCCGAACCCAAGCTCGCCACGGTCGCTACCGATGCCGCCACGAAGGAGCACGTCTCCTTCGCCGGCTCCGGCCGCACCATCGTCGACGTCGTGACCTACAAGAGCCTCGAAGCCGGCAAGAAGTACACGCTCAAGGGCACGCTCGTGAAGAAGTCCGACGCTTCCGCCATCGCCACCGGCGAAGCCACCTTCGTGGCTGACGAATCCGGCGAAGGCACCGCGCAGATGCTCTTCGAGAACGTCGACCTCACGGCCCTCGCCGGTGATGCCGCCGTCGCCTACGAGTATCTCTTCTCCGGCGACGTGACCGGCAAGGACGTCACCGAAGAGTCCGAAGAGTTCGTGGCCAAGCACGAGGACATCAACGACGAGTCGCAGACCGTCTACGTCCCCGAGGCCCGCACGAATGCCTCCGATCAGGCCGACGGCGACCACACGGTCAAGCCGGCCGACAAGGTGACGATCGTGGACACCGTGACCTACACGAACCTCGTCCCGGGCAAGGAGTACACCGTTTCCGGCACGCTCATGAAGAAGTCGGACGGCAAGGCTCTGGAGGCCGAGGGCGCCACCGCCACGAAGACCTTCACCGCCAAGAACGCCCACGGTTCGGTTGAACTCGAGTTCACGATCGACGCCTCCGCTCTCGCGGGCGAGCAGATTGTGGCCTTCGAGAAGGTCGCCTACGGCGAGGAAGTCGTGGCTGTCCACGAAGACCTCTCCGACGCCGACCAGACGGTCGTCGTCGAGAAGACGCCGTACATCGGCACGACCGCCGCCTTCCGGGGCAGCGAGAATCCGAAGGCTGTCGACCTGCGCGTTGCGCCCGATACGATCAGGGTCGTCGACACGGTCAGCTACACGGATGTCGCTCCCGGCGACTACACGCTCTCCGGCAAGCTCGTCAAGAAGGCCGACGCCGTCGAAGCCCAGACGGTTCTCGCCGAAGTCGAGGCGAAGGTCACGGCCGACAAGTCCGGTACCGGCATCTGGGAGGTGACCTTCGAGGTTCCCAAGGCGGACATTGCCGCCGTGGTCGACCAGAACGTCGGCGAGGCTTCCCTCGTTGCCTTCGAGAAGCTCATGGATGGCGATCGCGTGGTCGCGGTCCACGAGGACATCACCGACGCCGACCAGACCGTCTACGTCACCGGCCGCATCGCCAAGGGCGAGTTCGCGTTCCCGGTCGTGAAGGTCGACGAGGAGGGCAATCTTGTTGCCGGAGCAACCCTCGAGGTTCGCGACGAGCAGGGCGCCGTCATCCAGGTGCGCGGCGAGGGCGACAGCATGCAGGACAGCTGGGTGACGTCGGATGCGGACGATGCCATCAAGGTGATTGAAGTTCCTGCCGCCGGCACCTACACGGTGTTCGAGACGAAGGCTCCGGAAGGCTACGAGATCGCCGAGGCGATCAAGGTCGAGGTGTTCGAGGGCGGATTCTCCACCGACGCCGGGGCGACGTACAATGGCGCTCCCGCCGTCGTCATGGTCGACAAGAAGACGCCGGGCAATTCGGAGACGCCGACTCCGTCGAACCCGACGCCGAACGATTCGGAGACGCCGACTCCGTCGAACCCGACGGCCCCGGACGGGTCGGACCCGGATTCGACGAACCCGACTCCGTCGGCCGGCCAGCAGTTCGTTCCCGGCTCGACGACGGTCAGGCCGGTCGGGAACTCGTCGATCGTTCGCACGACCACCGTCATTCCGAAGGTGAGCACCACTCCGGTTCGCGCTTCGACCCGCCTGCCCGTGACCGGCCTGTCGAAGACCGGCGCGTCCACCGGCGTCGCGATGGGCATGGGTGCCACTCTTGCCGGCCTCGGCTTCACGCTGGTGCGCCGTCGCGAGGCTGGCAAGCGATAAGACATTGAGGGCGGTTCCCTGCCCAAGATGCGGGTGCCGCGCCCGCAGCGCTGAGCGCGGCATCCGGTTCCGCTGAATATTCCGGCCCGGTGGCTTCATCGCCACCGGGCCGGAACGTATCTTCCGTCGATTCGGGGGCGAGGTCGTTCTCGTTCAAGCGGGCAAATCGGAGGCGGGGTTGTTCTCGTTCAAGCGGACGATTCGGGGCCGGGGTGGTTTTCGTTCAGACGAAGGAAAACCACCCCGGCCCCAATTCGTGCCCACCGCGCCCTGCAATTGGCTTTCGCAAGGAAAAACGACGAAACCCTTTGATTTGTCGGCACAGGTCACTAGGCTAGTGCCGTGAACGTTCTACTCCTTGGCAATGGCGGCAGAGAGCACGCGCTCGCACTTGCGCTGGCGGCCGACCCTTCGGTCACCGGCCTCTACGCCGCACCCGGAAACCCCGGCACCGCGCAGGTCGCAAGGAACATCGACCTGGATATCCTCGATCCCGCGGCCGTTGCCGCCAAGGCGCGCGAACTTGAAGCCGCCCTCGTCGTCGTCGGCCCCGAAGCCCCGCTCGTCGCCGGAGTGGCCGATGCCGTGCGCGACGCCGGAATCGCCGTTTTCGGCCCCTCGCAGGACGCGGCCCGTCTCGAAGGTTCCAAGGCCTTCGCAAAAGACGTCATGAAGGCCGCCGCTGTGCCGACCGCCGATGCCCGAACCTGCACCGCCCTCGCGGAAGTCGAAGCCGCGCTTGACGTGTTCGGCGCGCCCCACGTCGTCAAGGACGACGGGCTTGCAGGCGGGAAAGGCGTCGTGGTCACCGGATCGCGTGCCGAAGCCCTCGCACACGCCGAAGCCTGCCTCGCCAGGCCGGGCGCGGCGGTTCTCGTCGAGGAATACCTCGACGGCCCCGAAATCTCCCTCTTCTGCCTCAGCGACGGGGCGCGCGTGCTTCCGCTCGACCCAGCCCAGGATTTCAAGCGCATCCATGACGGCCAGCAGGGACCGAACACCGGTGGCATGGGTGCCTACTCGCCTCTCCCGTGGGCGCCTGCGGACATCAAGGAACAGGTCGTGCGCGAGGTCGCCCAGCCCGTCGTCGACGAGATGGCCCGTCGCGGCACCCCCTTCGTCGGCCTGCTCTACTGCGGCCTCGCGTTGACCTCCAAAGGCCTGCGGGTCGTCGAATTCAACGTCCGTTTCGGAGACCCCGAAACCCAGTCGGTTCTTGCCCGGCTCGCCACGCCCCTCGGCCAGGTGCTCTACGGGGCCGCAACCGGCGACATGCCCGAAACCCTCGAATGGCGCGATGGTGCAGCCGTGACGGTCGTCCTTGCCGCCCACGGCTATCCGGGTTCCGCACGTACCGGAGATCCGGTCACGGGCGTCGACGCGGCGGAAGCCATCGAGAACGCACACGTCATCCACGCCGGCACCGCCCTTGCCGCCGACGGAACCCTTCTTTCCGCCGGCGGGCGCGTCCTTGCTGCCGTCGGCCTTGGAGCGACCGTCGCCGAGGCGCGAACCGTCGCGTACGAAGCCATGAGCCGCGTCGGACTTGACGGCTCCCACCACCGAAGCGACATCGCGGCCGGAATCTGAGAGAACCGCCCGATGAATACGAGAGGACCGCAATGGACAGCCTGACACGCACCATCCCCGACTGGGTTCATGCCTACTCGGGCAAGGCACGCGACGTGTACGTGCCCGCCAACGCCTACGCAGGGTCGGCCCCCGACACTTACCTGATGGTCTCCTCCGACCGAATCAGCGCCTTCGATCGGGTGCTGCCCACGAAGATTCCCGACAAGGGGAAGGTCGTCAACCAGCTCTCCTTGTGGTGGTTCGAGCAGCTTGCGGACATCGTGCCCGGCCATGTCGTTTCCACCGACGTGCCGGAGGAGGTGGCCGGGCGTGCCGTCATCGTGCGGCGCCTGCACATGTTCCCCTTCGAGTGTTCGGGTCGTGGCTATCTCGCCGGTACGGCCCTTCGGGAATACGGGCGCACGGGCGCGGTCGGGGGAGTGCAGCTTCCCGAGGGACTCTCGATCGGTTCGAGGCTTCACACGCCGGTTTTCACCGCGAAGGCGAAGGCCGTGCATGTGGGCGAGCGCGACCGCGAGGTTTCCTTCGAGGGCATGGTTGCGGCGATCGGGGACCGGAATGCCGAATGGCTGCGCCGGATCACTCTTTGGATCTATTCGAGGGCAAGCGAAATCGCGGCGGCACGCGGCGTGCTCATCGCCGATACGAAGGTCGAGTTCGGAATTTCGGTGGATGCCGGCGAACGCGATATCGTGCTCGGGGACGAGCTCATCACGCCCGATTCCTCGCGTTTCGGCCTTGCCGAGGAATGGAGCGAGGGCGTGGCGCCGCCGGCGTGGGACAAGCAGATCGTGCGCGATTGGCTCACCGAGGAATCCGGGTGGGATCCGCGTTCGGGCGAGGTGCCGCCGGAGCTGCCGGACGAGGTTGTCGAGCGTACGCGCGCACGCTACATCGGCATTTTCGAGCGTCTGACGGGCCGTACCTGGCAGGACTAGGCGGGAGCGCCGAATCGGCCCCGTGCCAGGCGGTGAAGGGTCCCGGTTGGGGCAATCGGCCTGGAGGGGCCTTCGGGGGCAGGGGGCGTGCTTTCAGATTGCCGCGGGTTCCGTCTGGGTTGCGACGCGAAGCCCCATGCATGCGGTTGCGATCCGGTGCAGGGGAGCATCGACTCCGACTTCCGCGCCGAGGCGGACAAGCGCCCCGTTGAGGTCCTCGAGTTCGTTCGGATGCATCGCGGCGATGTCGCGCTGCATCGACGTGGTCGATTCGGGGGAAAGCTCGTCAAGCTGGGCGAGAATCGCATTCGTATCGGCTTCGGTGAGCGGGATTCCGCGCGCATTGGCGACGGCGCGGGCCTCGGCAAGCGACTGGATTTGCAGTGCGCGCGTGGGCGGGTAGTCGCGCACTTGTCCGATGGTTGCGCGGGCGAGGCCGCCCACGCCGCCGAAGGTCGTGATGAGCGCGAACTTCTTCCACAGGGCGTGTTCGATGTCGGGCGTGGCGGAGGCGATTGCGTCTGCGCTGTTCAGGGCGTCGACGAGCGCCTGGATTCGAGGGTCGGTGCCGTCCGCTTCGTCTGCGGGCGTCGTGGCGGCGTCGGCGAGCGTTCGGGCGCCGACCTGAATTTTCGGCATGAAGCCGACCTGCCGGATATGGCCGGGGCCTTCGATGTAGGAGACGATGATGCACAGGCCGGGCACGGTGCGTTCGGCACCCGCGTATTCGGCGACGGTCGCCGGTGCCGTCACGCCGTTTTGCGTTGTCACGACGAGGGTGTCCGGGCCGAGGAGCGGAGCGATCTGCTCCATCGAATCGCGAAGCTGGTAGAGCTTGACGGTGGTGAGCACGATGTCGGCCGGGCCGATCTCGGCAGGATCGGTCGTGATGGAGGCCGGCTTGAAGGCTTTTGTCGCCTGGTCGGTCGACACGAGCAGGCCTCGTTCGCGAACCGGGGCGACGTGCCGTCGCGTCGCCGCAAAATGCACCTCCTGGCCCGCCGCGACGAGCTGGGCTCCGTAGTATCCGCCGATTCCGCCTGTTCCGACTACTGCAATCTTCATGCCTGCCATGCTACGGGGTTTTGGAGGTTCGCGGGAGGCGGCGCACCCCTGCCCTCCCGATTGGGGACGGGCCCCATTCTGGAGAATCCTCCCGTTTGGGGCCCGTCCCCAATCGGGAGGGCTCACCCGCCGTCGTGTGCCGCAAAGGGAACTGCGTTCGGTTGCTTCCCCCTTTGCGACACGGCATGGCACGAACTCGACCGGGCCGAACTGCGAGACGAGAATCCGACAGGCGAGACGCAGGGGGTACATTGATGCAATCTCAGAACAGGAGGTAATCTCACATGAGCGAGAATACGCAAACTCCGGCGAAGCGCGAATCATGGTCCGGCCAGACAGCGTTCCTGCTGGCCGCCGTCGGCTCCGCCGTCGGCCTCGGAAACATCTGGCGTTTCCCCGGCGTCGCATACACCAACGGCGGCGGCGCCTTCATCATCCCCTACCTCGGATCCCTCATCCTCGTG
>CACYEE010000060.1 GCA_902773415.1 uncultured Actinomyces sp. | reverse complement strand
TCCCGCGGCGCTTGGCGAAGTCCCGTGCCGCTCATGGATACGCGCCCTCGACCGCGACGGGAACCCCGCAATGGGCTTTGCAAGCGACGCCCTTTGCGGCTACGATGCCCTCGGCGGCGCGGTGCGGCCAAGCGTCGTCCGGGCGACGGGCTACTCCTTTGGCCTCGGGCACGAAAACCCGCTTGAATCCTGGCGCACCGCGACAGACCTCGGCGAACACCGGTTCCGCTTCCTGCTCGCCCCCGGCGACGCCGACCTGCCGCGCCTCGCCGAAGAACTCGAAGCGCCGCCGGCGGCGTTGCTCGCGCCGAACTCCGAACCCGGTCCGCTGGGTCGCACCGGCTCCCTAGGTGCAATCCCCAGACGGTAAGGCGACTTGGGGGAGGGCAATTTGGCCCGATAGACCGCGACAACGACTTCGAGTTCGCGGCAAGGCACTTCAAGCGGGAGGGGAAAGCCTTCTATGAAAAGGTGGAGCCGCGACGGTAGGTCGTGCCGATGGTGCAGGAGATTGGCGAGCGTCGGTCGCCGTCCAGCCAGGCGAGAATGTGCCGGGCCGCTAGGTCTCCGCCTGTGTGCGAGTCAAGCTCCCAGCACGCCAGCGTGTCCCACGTGACCGGGCCCAGTCCCTTGTTGTAGATCGAAACGAGCCGCACGTCTTCGGGAATGCGGACGTTCTCGTGCAGGAGTGCGGTGATGGCACCGGCGGCCAGATAGTCGTCGCTGAAGAAAAACAGGTCTGGAAGCCAGTCACGGCCTTTCGCCAGACGCGCTTTGAAAGCATCTATGGCCGTGCGTTCCACGGCCTCCGGCCGAAGGCCGTCCGGTTCGGGCAATAGCCACGTCGTGACTTTTATGCCGGCCTTGCGGAGTGCGCGGGAAGCTTTAGGCGCTCCAAGTTTCCACACCTGGAGGACGTCCCTTACGTCAGCCTCGGTGCAATGGCGGACGAAGTCGGGGATCGCCGCTTCGAGATCAAGCCGAATGTGGCCCACGCAGTGCGGCAGGACGCACGGCTTTTCTCCGTAAACGGCGAAATTAGTTCCGCTGCTTGAGAGAAGCGACTCAATAGGCGACCGGCTTGCCAGGACAATGGCGAGTTCCACAGGGTGCTTTAGCGCGAACTCAAGTCGGGAAAGGTCGTATTCCCCATCCGAATCATGCGGCACGTCAATCTGCGAGACGAGCCAGCCGGATTCCGAGAGGGCTTTTCTAATCCGCTCTGACATGATGTTGGCATGATAGACCGTCGTCGAGTCCGGCATGACCAGCAGGACGTGCCCGCGCCAGATTGACGTCGCCCTTGGCCGCACGACGCATCCCACGCCGGGATGCGTGACCACGAGGCCCTCCCGGACAAGCGTGGCGACGGCCGCCTCCGGCACGCGGATTGAAACGCCGAGCATTTTCGCCCAGTCGAGGATTTTTGGCAGGAGCTCGCCTTCCTTGTAGAAGCCGGTGAGGATGGCGTTGCGCAGCCCTTCGGTCATCTGGGTCGAGAGATCCCGCTGCGTGTGCCGCTCGATCGAAAACGGCGGCTGCTTCATGGTTGGCGTTTCGGCATTCACAACGTAACAATTTTATCAAACGCGGGGCGCCTTCGTCACCGCACGAGTCCCGAGGTCTTCTCCGTCGCGAAGATTGGCGTGTCACCGCCAAGGCGCAGTGTCACGTCCTCCTCTGCTTTGACGTCGATAGACCAGATGCCCGCCCGACCCTCGCCAATCAGCGTGGCCGATGCGGCCTGGAAGGGCATTGAGGCCGCAACGGCACCGGCGGCATCGAGAAGCGTTGCCTCCGCAGGTTCCTCGGGCACGAGCGAGACAACGGCCTTTTTCGCCCCGCCATCGGAAACGGGGAACCAGAGCCGGCACGATTCGCGGAAAATGCCGAAAGGTGTGTCGGCGAGCAGTCCTTGGCCGGGATAGGGCGAAAAGACGGCGACCGTGTTGCCGCGCGTGTCGATTTCGAATCGACGCAGGTTTTTTCCGGACGCCCTAACCACTACTTT
>CACYEE010000059.1 GCA_902773415.1 uncultured Actinomyces sp. | reverse complement strand
TTCGAGAAAAGCGAAACCTCATCCCACGTGAGCTCTTCATTCGCTGGCTTCATCCAGAAGGAATCGGACAGCGATAGGCAGCGCGCCATGCCGATGAAACTGTGGCGGTCGGTCATGCCAAGCTCGTGTAGGAGCTTCTGGATGGCGCGGCGGTGCTTGGCAATCCGGCGGCCGTCAATCCACTCATTAATATCGGTGCAACCAAAAGGAAGAGCCGCCAATACTAAGCCAACCTGCTCGTACACGTATTCACCGTACGCAGTGCTCTCTTCAAACTCCGCGACGACGACATCCTTGTTCATCAACTGGTAGAGCATCGTTCCTCCTTTCGTTTTCCGCCTTGCGAGTGTGGTGGGCGTGGCTGTTTCAGTATATCGGAGCGGTGTCAGGCAAAAATGCCCGAGTTTTGGGGGTGGGGCGTGCCGACGCCGCCCACGTGGGTGAAGCCCAAGGGGGCGCAAAACCGGCTTGCCAAAAAAGCAAACGGAAAGATAGAGAGACCTGTCCCCGTTCCAGTTTGGAACAGGGACAGGCCCCTCGGTACGGCTTGGTACAGCCTGATACGGCTTAGGTTCGCCTTTGGTGCGGCTTGGTTGTCGCGTCAGCGTTCCACGTCGCCCCTGATGAAGGCCTCCACGGAAGCGCGGGCTTCCTCGTCGGGACGCTGCTCCATCGGCGATTTCATGAAGTAGGACGAAGCCGAGAGCAGTTCGCCGCCGATGCCGCGGTCAAGGGCGATCTTCGCCGCGCGCACCGCGTCGATGATGATGCCGGCGGAGTTTGGCGAATCCCACACTTCAAGTTTGTATTCCAGAGAAACCGGAGCGTCGCCGAAGTTGCGGCCTTCCAGGCGTACGAAGGCCCACTTGCGGTCGTCAAGCCAGGCCACATAGTCCGAGGGGCCGATATGCACGTTGTGTTCGTCCAGGCGCTCGCGCAGGTTGGACTGCACGGCGTTTGTCTTGGAAATCTTCTTCGATTCGAGGCGTTCGCGCTCCAGCATGTTCTTGAAGTCCATGTTGCCGCCCACGTTCAGCTGGTAGGTGCGGTCGAGGGTGACGCCGCGATCCTCGAAGAGCTTGGCGAGCACGCGGTGGGTGATGGTCGCGCCGATCTGCGACTTGATGTCGTCGCCGACAATCGGCACGCCCGCGGCCTCGAACTTGTCGGACCATTCCTTTGTCGAACCGATGAACACGGGCATGGCGTTGACGAAGGCGCATCTGGCGTCGATGGCGCACTGGGCGTAGAAGCGTGCGGCCTGTTCGGAGCCTACCGGCAGGTAGGACACCATCACGTCGACCTTCTTCTCTTTGAGTGCCGCCACCACGTCGACCGGTTCCGCGTCGGATTCGACGATCGTGTCCTTGTAGTATTTGCCCAGGCCGTCGAGGGTGTGGCCGCGCGCGACCGTGACGCCGGTGGCGGGCACGTCGCAAATCTTGATGGTGTTGTTCTCGGAGGCGAGAATGGCGTCGGCAATGTCGAGGCCGACCTTCTTGGCGTCGACATCGAAGGCGGTGACGAACTCGAGGTCGGAGACGTGGTAGTCGCCGAACTGGACGTGCATGAGGCCGGGAACCCTGTCCTCGGGGGAGGCGTCCTTGTAGTATTCGACGCCTTGGATCAGCGACGAGGCGCAGTTGCCGAGGCCGACGATGGCCACGCGAATCTTGCTCACTGGTTGCTCCTTTACTGTGACGGTGCGGCCGTGCCGCGAATGGTCAGGCCGCGTTCGCGGTCGATCACGGCCCGAAGCCAGGCGAGTTCTCCGGCCACCTGTTCGCGTGCGTGGGCGATGAGTTCTCCCACGTACGGGTCGTTCTGCTTTGCGGCGGCGAGGGCCCATTGTTCGAGCGCTGCGGAGCGTTCGCGCATGCGGGCCTGCCGGCCTTCCAGGATGCGCAGCCGGGTGGCGGTGTTCGTGCCGGAGAACATCTGGAAGCGCAGGTCGAAGGCTCCGTCTTCCCAGTCGGCGGGGCCGGCGGCGGAGAGTTCGGAGTCGAGATGCTGCCGGCCTTTCGCCGTGATCGCGTGGGTGATGCGGCGGCGGAGGCGGCCGGGTTCGGGCTCTTCCTCGGTTGAGGCGATGAGTCCTTCGGCTTCGAGCTTGCGCAGTGCCGGATACAGGGAGCCGTAAGATAGGGTTCGCAGGGGGCCGAGGGAGTTGGAGAGGTGCTTGCGCAGCGCGTAGCCGTGGATCGGGCCTGCCGAGAGCAGGTTGAGGATTGCGAGGCGCAGCACTTGGGCCCGGGGCGTGCGGGCTTTGGATGCCTGGCTGCGGGGCGACGCGGTTGGCATGCTTCTCCTTTCCTGTTTTGGTTTCGGGTGTGGCGCCGGCTGTCTGCGTCTGCGGTGGCAGGGCGGGGCCGCGCCGGTGAACGCTCATGATGATATATCTCCGCGATATAGGGGTGTGGGGCGTGGGGAGAGGCGTGGGCAACAGTGGCCGGTTGGGTTTTGGCGGGGTGGGTGTGGTGCTGGCGTGGCGGTGCGGGGGTGCCCGTATGAAGACGTCAAAAATGGTGTTGTTCGCGACGTGCGCCCGCCGGGCGGGTAGATTCGGACGTAGCACGTAGTTCAACGAGGAGGTGCGTCATGAACCGCGACGACAAGCGGCAGGCCTCGCCCGAACCCGCGCCTGCCGCGGAGCCGGCCGGGGCGGGCATGCCCGCGAACGAACCGCCGGCGCCCGAAACCGCCGGAGAACGGCAGAGCATCCGTCTTCGAGGCCGGCGCGGCTATCCGGTCGGCATGAAGGCGCTCATGGCTCTTGCTTTCGCCACCATTGCCTGCGTGGGCCTGTACCAGGTTCGCGGTCTCGTCGCCCCTGCCTTCTTCGCTCTCACGCTCGTGCTGACCGTGCGGCCCATCCAACGCTGGCTCGTGAAGTCTGGAATGCCGAGATGGCTTGCCGGAACCATCACGATCCTTGTCATTATCGTTGTGCTGCTCGGCGTGATCAGCCTTCTGGCCTGGTCTCTCGCGGACCTTCCCGCCACCCTCGCGAACTACACGAACCGTTTCGATGCGTTGACGAACCAGGTTTTTCAGTTCCTTGACGACCGCGGCTTCACCACCGACCGTCTCCAGGAGGAAATCACGAAGAACTTCTCTGTCGCCTCCGTGGTGGGAACCGTGTCTTCCGTGTTCTCTTCGGTCACTTCTTTCGGTTCGGCCCTGCTCGTCATCTCGGTGTGCATCCTGTTCATCACGATGGACATGGGCACGCTTGACGCCCGCGCGAGCATCGTGGAGCATCACGATGCCGGAATCTTCCATTCCCTTTCCGCCTTCGAGGGGCGGGTTCGCCAATACTGGCTCGTCTCAAGCATTTTCGGCGCGATCGTTGCGGTGGTGGACGGCGTCGTCCTCGTGTTTCTTGGCGTGCCGCTTGCCGCCGGCTGGGCGATGGTGTCCTGCGTCACGAACTATATTCCGAACATCGGTTTCGTTATCGGCCTTATTCCGCCGG
>CACYEE010000058.1 GCA_902773415.1 uncultured Actinomyces sp. | reverse complement strand
CTCGCCTCGCCGCGGCGCAGGCCATCCAGATTCGCGCCGAAGAACGCCGGCTCCTTCGCGATTTCGGAAGCGAGTACGAAACCTACCGGGCCTCGGCCCCCGCCATCGTGCCCTATGGCGTCGTCCCGAGGCGGAGCCGCTAGCCGATACGGTCGGCGGCGATGTCCGGTGCGGCAGGCAGGGAACCGCGAGCCGCCCGCGTCGGTTCCCCGCAGGCAGGTAGGGTGAAACCTGAAGCCGGCTACCTCAAGGAAAGGCAGAACCAACAATGTTCAATGTGGGCAACTTCTTCAACAACGACGATGTCGACATCATCGCGCAACTCGGAGGATTCCAGGTCATCCAGTGGAAGCGAGACCTCTCGGTCAACGGCGCAACCGCGCAGCGGGCATGGTTCGCGTCGCAAATGAACGTCCACCGCCGCCAGGTTGCGTGCGACCTCTCCCAGGCTCCCGTGACGGTCCAGGCCGGCGCCATGCAGTGGATGGTCGGAGACGTTCATGCGACATCCGGCGTCAAGGGCGTGGGCGACTTCTTCGGCAAGGCGCTGCGCGGCGCCGTCACGAAGGAAAGCGCCATCAAGCCCGAATACCAAGGGTCGGGCATGCTCGTCCTCGAACCGACATACAAGTACATCGTGCTTCAGGAAGTCGGCCAGTGGGGCGGGGGAATCGTGCTGGACGACGGCCTCTTCCTCGCCTGCGACGGGCGCCTCCAGCACAAGACCGTCGCCCGCTCCTCCTTCTCCTCCGCCGTTGCCGGAGGCGAGGGCCTGTTCAACCTGTCCTTGCAGGGGCAGGGCGTCGTCTGCCTCGAATCGCCGTGCCCGGCCGAAGAACTCGTCGTCATCGACCTACAGGACGACGTTCTCAAGATCGACGGCAACATGGCGCTTGCCTGGTCCCCGTCGCTCCAGTTCACCGTGGAGCGTTCGACAAAGAGCCTCCTCGGCTCGGCGGCCTCGGGCGAAGGCCTTGTCAACGTCTACCGCGGCACCGGGCGCGTGCTCATGTCGCCCACCGTCTACGGCACGCCTTTCGCGCCCGCCGGCACGGGCGCGTAGCGCTCGGCACCGGTCGCGAGGCCCTGCCCACGCGCGGGCTGTCTCGCACGGATAATCGGCCCGGACGGGGCGGGATTCGGCACGGCGTTCCGATTCCCGCCCCATCTGCTTGCGCAGGCGGCACCTGGGGACAGGCCCCAAGTGCCACCTGGCCTGCCCTCTCGTGTCATCCCGGCGGCGGACACGACCTTGCGAAACGGCCCCGTGCATTTCGGCCTGCGCGCCGCCGTTGGCGTGTACGATCCCCGTCGCCCTGCATGCCCCGCGTCCACAAACGGAACCGTTTTCCGACTTTCCGGCGCGAAGGGCTACACTCGTCCCTGTTACATCGACACGTCATGATAGAGGCGCGGTCTTCATCAGTACCTGCCCCCTGGGTGCCCGGACGCCCGGCAGGGAAAGGGGAGTGCCGCCGAAGGGCCGGAACGGTGCGGGAAACGGCCGGCCCTGGGGCGCAGGAGAACATCCTGCACACTGTCGTCGGCATGCGCGGCCCAGACCGCCGCCCGGCGGAGCGCTATCATGGCCGGCAGGGCGAACCGTACCTCCTTGCCGGGCCATGATTCGCGTCATGGCCTACAAACAGGAGATACATATGGAGTTCTACGGAACTTTCTGGGCGCTCGTGCCGCCCGTCGTCGCCATTGTCCTGGCGCTCATCACCAAGGAAGCCTACAGTTCGCTTTTCGTCGGCATTCTCGTCGGCGCGCTGCTCATCGCAGGCTTCAACCCCATCGAAACCCTCAACAACCTCATCGTCAACGACATCGGCGACGGGGACGACGCCACCCCCGTCGGCTTCATCCACGCCATTTCCGACCCGTGGAACGCGGGCATCTTCATCTTCCTGGTCATGCTCGGCATCATGGTCGCCCTCATCAACGCCGCCGGCGGTTCGGCCGCCTTCGGCCGTTGGGCCGCTTCCCACATCAAGACCCGAATCGGTGCCATGCTCGCCACCTTCGTCCTCGGAATCCTCATTTTCGTCGACGACTACTTCAACTGCCTCACCGTCGGCGCCGTCATGCGGCCCGTCACCGATTCGCAGAAGATCTCGCGCGCCAAGCTGTCCTACATCATCGACGCCACTGCCGCCCCGATCTGCATGATCGCCCCGATCTCCTCGTGGGCCGCAGCCGTGTCCGCCACGGCGGCCGACCTCGATTCGGGCGTCACCGGCATCCAGCTCTTCGTCCAGGCGATTCCCTACAACTTCTATTCGCTGTTCACCATCGTCTTCGTCATCGGCATCGCCGTCCTCGGCTTCGACTACGGCCCGATGGCGAAGGCCGAGCTTGAGGCCTGCCGGACCGGGGAACTCGGCTCCCTCGGCAACGAGACCGTCGTCGACCAGCCGCGCGCCAACATGTGGGACATGCTCGTTCCCGTGCTCCTCCTCATCGTCTTTTCCGTGCTCGGCATGATGTACGTGGGCGGATTCTGGGATTCCGAGGCCGACGGCTATCGCTCCTTTACCGGGGCCTTCGGCGATACCGATGCTTCCGTCGGCCTGCCGTGGGGTGCCATCGTGGCCCTGCTGCTGAGCTTCGCCTACCTGCTCGCGCGCCGCGTCGTCACCTTCGAGCAGGCCACCGATTCCTTCGTTGCGGGCTTCCGCGCGATGGTTCCGGCACTTCTCATCCTCACCTTCGCCCTCACCCTCAAGCTCTCCACCTCCGCCCTCGGTGCGGACGTGTTCGTCGCCGGCCTCATGGAAGGTGCCGCGTCGGGCCTGTTCAAGATGCTTCCTGCCATCATCTTCCTCGTCGCCCTCGGCCTCGCCTTCGCCACCGGCACCTCGTGGGGCACCTTCGGCATCCTCATCCCGATCGTGCTGCCGATTTTCGCCAACGATCCGACGCTGCTGACCATCGGCATTTCCGCCGTGCTCGCAGGCGCCGTCGCGGGCGATCACGTGTCTCCGATTTCCGACACGACGATCATGGCGTCGGCCGGCGCGAACGTGAACCACGTGACCCACGTGTCCACGCAGATCCCCTACGTGCTGACCGTGGCGGGCATCTCCTTCGTGGCTTTCGTGTTTGCCGGCTTCATCCAGAACTGGCTT
The DNA here is from genome assembly GCA_902773415.1 of uncultured Actinomyces sp. Taxonomy (GTDB): domain Bacteria; phylum Actinomycetota; class Actinomycetes; order Actinomycetales; family Actinomycetaceae; genus RUG11864. The sequence continues at coordinate 4,676 of CACYEE010000058.1, read as the reverse complement.
ATCGTGCTTCCGGTCGGCGTCGTGGCGACGGTTGGCGCGCTGTTCGTGCTGCGTTCGACGGTGGGGGCGAAGTACCTGGCCGAACGTGCCGCGCTGGAGGCTGCGGCCTAGGTTTTCGGGACTTTTCCTCCCGTTTGGGGACGGGCCCCAATTCGGAGGAATCTCCCGTTCGGGGCCCGTCCCCAAACGGGAGGCTACTTCGCCTTGAGGGCGGAGCGAATCGACATCGCAAGGATGACTGCGAGGTATCCGGCGAAAAGATACGTGTTCGCGGCGGGGGAGAGCCGGGTGGCGGCGAGGTTGCCGACGGGAGTGAACAGGCATGCGGCCAGCCCGATTGCGAGGCCGGTGCGAAGGTCGACAAGCCCGCGGCGCGCGTTGGGGATCGTTGCGGAGATTGCGCCGGGGAACATGGCGAGCAGGGAGGTGCCGCGCGCGACGAGATCGGAAGCCCCGAAAACGATCGACAGCGCCGGCACCATCATTGCTCCGCCGCCGAGGCCGAGCAGGGTACCGAGGACTCCGACTGCGACGCCGACGGCCACAAGCCCGGCGCCTTTGAGAGGCGTGAGCGCAATCACGGCGTCGCGCGAGGGAATCGAGGCGAGCTGGGAGGCGATGATCGCGACGGTGAAGGCGACGAAGAACCAGCGCAGGAACCTTTCGGGCAGGCGGGTCAGCAGGCGGGAGCCGATTTGGGCGCCGCCGGCGAACCCGAGCGCGAGAAGGAGGCCCGCAATCCAGTCGATGTTGGCACCGAGCGCGTAGGAGGCTACCGAGACGAGGGAGATCGGGATGATGGCAGCCATCGACGTGGCGGCTGCCTCGCGCTGGGGCAGCCCCGCCCATGCGAGGATCGGGACGACGACGAGGCCGCCGCCGACTCCGAACAGGCCGCTCATGAGTCCCGCGAGCGCGCCGACTGCGAGGACGCCGGCGACGGCGGCGCGGCCCAAAGGTTCCTTTCCCGTGTTGCCCCCTTTTCTTTGGCAGCGTATCAAAGGGGTCTGACCCCTTTGATACGGGGGCGGGCCCTACACGTGGTAGCGCCACTTTCGGTCGGAAACGACGCGCCACGTCGCAATGCCCACCGGCAGCATGATGATGATCATGAGCGCACGGAACCCCCACTCGAGCGCAGGAACCACCTCGACGTTGCCGAGATAGAACACGGCCTGGTACAGGTACAGGCCGGGAACCATGACGACAATCGACGGAACCGTCAGGCACACCCGCGGATAGCTCGTGCCTCGGTGCATGAGATGGCGGCGGGTGATGAGCTTCCAGTATCCGGCAAGCGCGCCCGCGATTATCGCGCCGATCAGCGTCGACGCCTCCGGGCCGAGCCCGGCAAAATCCCCGAGGGAGAGCCGGGCCGTATTCGCCACCGCACCGATGATTCCCGCTGTCAGTGCCATTCGGCCCGGAGAGTTGAAGAGAATCGAGAAGCCCCACACGCCGGCAAACGACGCTGCCAGCCGCAAGAGCGTCAGAAGCCACGGCGCCATCGTCGGCGCCTCGAAGCCGTCAGGGCGCAGGTCGATTGCCTGCGCAATGCCCCAGGCCGCCAGCGTCGCCGCAAGCATGATCGCCCCGACATAGGTCAGGCGTTGCAGGCCCGAGAGAAGATCGAGCTTGACGATGTCCAGGGCTCCGGTAATGAGCGGGAAACCCGGGACGACGAAAAGCATGGCCCCGATGTAGGCCGCATCGTGGTCGAGGGCCGCAGGGTCGGCGAGGCCGATAAGCCGAAGAACCCCGATTGCGACGAAGCCCGCAAGCCCCGCCGCGAGGCCCGTCACGAAGAACTGGTTGACGAAACGGCCCAGCAGCTTCGAGCGCAGGAACTGGCCGATTCCGCTCCCGATAAACGCGGCTACGACGTCGTACATTCCGCCCCCTATCAGGAAGGCGAAGGCTGCGCACGCAATCGCCGTGGCGAGGGCCGTCATCCAGATTCCGTAATGCTTCTTGTGGTACTCGATCGAGTTCAGCTTTCCATGCACCTGCATGAGGGTAGGCTCCGCCCCCGGCTCGATGCGCGGGGCCTGCCCGAGCTTTCCGGGCGCGGTGGGAAGGTCGGCGACGAGCTGGTGGGAGACCGTCGTGTTCTTCTTGTGGTACACGGGTTCCTTGCCCATCGAATGGACAAGCCAGTCGCAAAAATGCTCCATGAACCAGATCCGTTCGGTATTCACGCCGACGGACGGAACGTCGATGACTTCCGTAGAGCGCGACATCCCGTCGGAGAAGGACGCCTCGATCGAGGTGAGCGTGACCGAGGCGCGCACGTAAATCCCCATTGCCGCCCCGACCTTCTCCATCATCTCCTCGACACGGAAGGCGCTCGTGCCCGAAGCGAGGTCGAGCATGCCGATTCGCAGGAGCACCGAAACCTTCGAATTGAGCGAGCATTGCGAGACCGGGATGCCCAGCTCCTCCTTGATGTCGCGCATGTCGAGGGGTACCGAATGCGAATGAAACTGCTTGAGGTTCCTCTGGTACAGTTCGGTTCGGCGTGCCTGATACTTGTCGTAGCTATCCACGCTTTCAGCTTGGCACTGCCGCCGCCGCAGGCCAAGCCCGGCACTCCCTAAGAGAGCAAACAGACACCGCCGTGAAAGGCAATGTGTTCTTTTCGGAAATGGCGGATTGCTAGACTGTCGTGCGGAATGCCGAGGAAGTCAAAGGAAGTGGTGGATGTTGAGGAAGCCCGCGAAGTCCGCCGGGGAGGTGGCCTCCACGCGAGGCAACGCCGGTGCCTCGCAGTCCGGGGCGTCGCCTGGGGCAACCGGACAGTTGTGGTCGGTGCCGGTGTCTCTCTTCCGGTCCGAGGCGACGGCCGGCGGTTCGGCGAGCGCCTTCGACACGTGGGACGAAGCCGGGGGAGTTGCCGATATGGCCGTGCTTGCCGTGCCTGTTGCGGCTGCGGCGGACGGTGCGGCCGCAGGCAGGGCGACGGCGGAGGTGCCGCAGCCAGCGTCGCGAAGTCCCCGGGACGCGAAGTCGGCGTCGCCCCGCTCCGAAGACGGTTCGGGCAGCGAAAAGGACGCCGGCAAGGCCGACGCGAAGGCCGAGAAGGCCCGCGCCAGGGCCGAAGCGTCGCCTGCGGCAACCGGGCGGATGTGGGCGAAGCCGGTGGCGCTCTTCCAGTCGGCGGCGACGGGCGCTGTCGGTTCGGCGAGCGCCTTCGACACGTGGGACGGGATCGACGATATTGCCGATACGGCCAGTCTCTCGCCCGTCGCGCCCGTTGCTGCTGCGGCAGGCGGGGCGACGGCGGACAGCGCGACGGCGGACGGGGCGCAGCCTGCGTCGCGCAATCCCGGGGATGGGCACTTCGCGTCGCCCCGCACCGAAGGCGGCGCGGGCGGCGACAAGACCGACGCGAAGGCCTCCGAACGCGAGGCGAAACGCCGGGCGAAAGAGCGCGCAAAAGCCGAGAAGGCCCTTGCGAAGGCCGAAGCCCGCGCCAAACGGAACACCAGAGGCCGCAAGGCGGCCTTCGCCGCCGCCGGCGTCGCCGTGATCCTCCTGGCGGGCGGATACGGCTACGGTGTCTACACCTATTCCAACCAGTTCTTTCCGAACACGACCTTCGGCACGGTCGATGTCTCCAACAGAACCTACGCCGACGCCGCCTCGATGCTGCGCGAATCCGAAAAGGACTACACGCTCGCCGTGTCCGGGCAAGGCATCGACTTCCGCGTCACGCCCGCCGAATCGGGAATGCAGGTCAACGTCGACGGCGTCGTCGACAAGGCGCGCGACGACATGAACCCGTGGGCCTGGCCCGTCGAATACTTCGCCGACCACAGCCTCGCCGACACCTTCGGCGTCACCCTGGACGACAGCGCCCTCGCCACCTACATTTCCGGCCAGATCCAGAACTTGAACGCGACCCGCACCCCGAGCGAAGACGCGCGCATCGAATACTCCCAAGCCTCTCACGCCTTCGAGGTCGTGCCGGAAACCTACGGCGACCAGATCGAGGAATCGAAAGTGCTCGAAGCCGTCTCCGCCTGCATGCTTTCACGCGAAAACGAATGCGCGGTAGGCGAGAACGCGGTCATCAAACCCAAGGTGTACGCCAAGGACGACGACATCGTTTCCGGCGCGAAAGCCGCGAACGACATGCTCGGCGTCGACATCGCACTCACCTCGAAGCTCAAGCCCGACGCTCCCGCCGCAACCTTGAACTCCGACAAGGTTGCCCAATGGATTTCCTTCAACGAGGCGCGCCAGCCGGCCCTCTCCGACGAAGCAATCGCGACGTGGGCCGCGAACGTCGCCACCCCGCTGACGAACATCGGGACGACGCGCTCCTACACGCGCCCCGACGGCAAGCAGGTGACGATCGGCGGCGGCACCTTCGGATGCTGGACTTCCTCCGACGCCACGGCAAAGACGGTACGCGAAGCGATCGACCAGAAGAAGACCGGCGACGTCGAACTCGAAAAGGTCTGCGCCGGCGACCAGGCGCCCGAGGGTTCGCCCACCGAATGGGGGGCCTACGTGGATGTGGACATCACCGAGCAGTACGCGCGCTATTATGACGCGAAAGGCGAGATCATCTGGGAATCCGGCATCATTTCCGGCAATCCGACCGACGGGCATGCCACGCCGGGCGGGATCTGGTATCTCAACAGGAAGCAGCCCGGCATGACCCTTCTCGG
>CACYEE010000057.1 GCA_902773415.1 uncultured Actinomyces sp. | reverse complement strand
TCCGGCGCCATCGGCCGCCGCTACCGCCGCCAGGACGAGATCGGCACCCCGTTCTGCGTCACGGTCGACTTCGACTCGCTCGACGACAACGCCGTGACCGTGCGCGACCGCGACACGATGGAGCAGGTGCGCATCCCGATCGACGAGGTCGAAGGCTACCTCGCCCAGCGCCTCGTCGGCTGCTGAGCGAAGGCTTATGCCCGCGAGAGTGAAGGCGGGCGTCTTCCCGGTGCATGGGCGGTCATGGCGACGAAGGCCGAGTACGGCGAGCTTGCTTGCGTTGTCGAGGCCAAGGAAGCTACGGGAGGCGCGTTATGCGCGCCGAACAGGCTGATTCCATCCGCCGGAAAGACGCCCTCGCAGGCTGCCGCGAGCCCGTCATGGCGACGCAGGCTGAGTGCAGACCACGTTTGCGTGGGCTGCCGAATGTCTCGTCGAGGGCTGCCGTACCCCATGCTTGCGGGGTGCGTGGTACGCAAGGCGGCCGGGCAAGGAAAGAAAGAGAGTCGATGGCCAGTCATGGGAACTCGGTCAAGATAGGGGCTGTCGAGCTTGCGACGCCGGTGGTGCTGTCGCCAATGGCCGGCGTGACGAATCCTCCTTTCCGGCAGCTGTGCCGGGAACAGGCGGAGGCTGGGATCGCCGTGGCGCGCGCCCAGCGTTCGTCCTCAGCCGAATCGGCAGGTGAGGCTTCAGGTACTGGCCTCGGTACAAGGCTCACAGGCACTGCTTCGGCTTCGGGAGTTGAGGCCGCGACGGGCATGGGGGAGGCGACGGGCGCAGCGGCTAGTTCGGACGCCGAGCATCGTGGAATCTTCGCGCCCGCGGGCCTGTGGGTGTGCGAAATGGCAACGACGCGCGCCCTCGTCGAAGGCCGCGAAAAGACCCTCAACATGGTGCAGCCCGACCCGGGCGATCCGGTGCGCTCCGTCCAGCTTTACGGCGTGTCGCCCAAGGTGACGGCGCAGGCCGTACGAATCCTTGTTCGCAACGGGTGGGCGGACCACGTTGACCTCAATTTCGGCTGCCCGGCTCCCAAAGTTACCCGCCGTGGCGGCGGCTCGGCCCTGCCGTGGAAAACCGACCTCTTCTCGCAGCTGTGCGAGGCGGCCGTGCAGGCTGCGCGGGAAGCATCCGAGGAAGCCGGCCGCGAGGAGCCCGTACCGGTGACCGCCAAGATTCGCCTTGGAATCGACGCCGAACACGAAACATGGCGGGATTCGGTGCGCTTGGCCGAAGACGCCGGAATCTCTGCCCTCACGCTTCACGCGCGCACAACCTCGCAATACTATGCCGGCCATGCTGACTGGAATGCCATCGGCGAACTCGTGCAGCTCGCCGATCTTCCCGTGTTCGGCAATGGGGACGTCTTCGATGTTGCCGACGCGAAGGAGCTTATGGAGCTCACGGGTTGTGCGGGCGTCGCCATCGGGCGTGGAGCCCAGGGCCGGCCCTGGATTTTTGCCAACCTCGCAGCCTGGATGCACGGCGGGGATGTGCACGTCACTCCGAATCTTGGCGAGGTGGCCGCCATCATCCGCCGCCACGCCCAGCTTGCCGCCGCGCATTATGGCGACGAACTCAAGGCGATGCGCGAAATGCGCGGGCATATTGCGAGCTACCTGCGTGGCTTCGCCATCGGCGGGCAGGTGCGCGACGGCCTTGCCCGAATCTCCACCTTCGAGGACCTCGAATCAGGCCTGGCCTTGCTCGACCCGGACATGCCGTATCCGCAGGCTGCCGACGGCCGGCGGGGCAGAGCCGGCAAACCCAAGCGACCCCGCCTGCCCGAGGGCTGGCTCGATTCTCGCACGCTCTCCGAAGCCGAACGCGAACGCATCTCCCATGCCGAAATTGGCGTCTCTGGCGGCTAACTCGAACAAGGGGAGCGGAACGGAGGGCAACGGGGGACGGTGCGGAACAGGGGACTGTCTCCTGTTCCGCACCGTCCCCCGTTCTGCGCGCCTGTCGCATAAGGCCCAGGCGGGGACGAGAGAATTGCCCGCCCCGCCTGAGGAGTGGTCGCAGCGATGCGGGCGAGAAGGGTCGAGCGGCGTTCGCCGCTTCGTCGCTAGTCTTTCCGGTCGTAGTTCTAGTCGTCCCAATCGTCGTCATCGGTTTCCCAACGGCCGTCGTCGTACTCGTAGACGGTGCTGCCCGCAATCTTCTTGTCGTTTTCGGCTTCCCAACGGCCGTCATCCCATTCGTAGACGACACCGTTCTCCTGCTTGTAGACGTCGTCCCCGTAGACGGTTCCTCCTGCAGGAACCTGCGGCGGTTGCCGGACCGGCGCAGCCTGAGGCACGAGCGCCTGCTGTACGGGGGCGGCTTGCGCGACCGGTGCCTGTTGGCCCTGTGCCGCCTGAGGCGCGCCCGAGCTCTGTGCGGACGGCACCTGATTCTGGGTGTTGTGGGCTTGCTGTGCCTTCTGTGCCAACGCCTCGGCTTCCGCCTGGGCGGCGGCAGCCTCGGCCTGTTCTTCAGCGGCATCGGCAGCGCCCATCCGTGCGGCCCGTTCGGCCTCGAGCCGCTCTTCTTCCGCATCGCGTGCGGCCTCCGCTGCCTGAGCGATGAGGCGTTGAGCGGGAGTGGCTGGCTGCGGGTCGTTCTCTGCGAGAGCCCATCCGCCAAAGCTGAGAGACAGCGCAATGGTAGCTACTGCGAGGCCGGCAAGCCGGCCAGGGTGTCGGTTCTTGGTCATGTTGTCCTCCTGGAGAAATGTCGGCCGGGCGTGGACGGCACCTTGATGTGTGTGTGACAATGGTCTCGAACGTGCTTGTAAAAATCGGAAAAGAATTCTGGGAAAACGGTGGGAATGTGACTTGCGGCACGGTTCGTGGCCTTTGGCGATGGAGACGGCCTGTTCCGGCACGTGTGCGCACAGTGCCTGCGTGTCATGAGCGGCGCTGACCCTGACATCGCGTCGCAGGGCACCGGCGCGTGGAAATGGCGATCGAAGGCTGCGAGGCGGACGGTCGTGCAGTGGATGCCACCTGCTCCTATGCGGTCCGCTGGCTGGAGAAGCACCGCCCCGAACTCGAGACGACCGCATCGAAGGCCGGCCCGTCGCTCGCTTTGACGAGCTTGTCCTGCTCGCCGTGATGGGGCCGAACGCGCCGAAACTCGCCGAATTTCGCGGCTGGTGCCGGGTGCGGGTAGGGTCGGGACGTGAGCCTCTACGACACCCATGCAAGCGAACGTTACGTTCCCGAAGACCCCGGTTCCTCCGGCCGCAGCCCTTTTGAACGCGACCGCGCACGTGTCCTGCACTGTTCGGCCCTGCGTCGCCTCGGCGCGAAAACGCAGGTGCTTGGTCCCGAATCTCACGATTTCATCCGTACCCGCCTCACGCATTCCCTCGAAGTCGCTCAGGTCGGCCGTTCCTTCGCCGCGAACTTCGGCGCGGAGCCCGACATCGTCGAAACGGCCTGCCTGTGCCACGACCTTGGCCATCCGCCCTTCGGGCACAACGGCGAACGCGCCCTTGCCGAAGCCGCTGCGGACATCGGCGGATTTGAAGGCAACGCCCAGACGCTCCGCCTGCTGACCCGTCTCGAACCGAAACGCCTCGGCGATGACGAGGCGCCCGCGGGCCTCAACCTCACGCGGGCCACTCTCGATGCGACCGTCAAGTATCCGTGGGGATTCGCGGACAGGCCTCTGCGCGCCGACGGCACGCCGACGCCGAAATTCAATGTTTACGAGGACGACGCGACCGTCTTCGACTGGATACGCGAGGGCGCCGGAGACGGCAGGTGCTTCGAGGCGCAGATCATGGATCTCTCCGACGACATCGCCTATTCGGTCCATGACGTCGAGGATGCGGTTGTCAGCGGTGCGGCGAACCCGTCCTTCTTCGAGTCTCCTGCCGAACGCGACAAGGTCTTCGAGGGCGTCGAGGCGTGGTATGGGGGGTACGATCCGGTCGAGCTTGAAGCCGCCTTCGACCGGCTCCTTGCCGAAGAAGAGTGGCCGCTCGACTTCAACCGTTCCTATCGCAGCCTCGCCGCGATGAAGGACTTCACCTCGGATCTCATCGGACGCTTCATTCTCTCCGTCACTCGGGCGACGAAGGAGCGTTTCGGGGAAGGGCCGCTTGCGCGCTACGGCGCGTCGATCGTGCTGCCGGAACGGACGAAGGCCGAAATCCTCATTCTCAAGGGGATTGCCGTGGCCTATGTGATGGAACCTCGCGAGCAGGAGCCCGACTCGGACTATCAGCGCTCGCTTCTTCTGGACCTCGTCGAAGCGCTCGAAGAACGGCCCGAGCAGCTTGAGCCCCACTTCTTCGAGATGTTCCGCAGGGGCGATGAAGCGGCGAAAAAGCGCGTCGTCATCGACCAGGTCGCCTCGCTGACGGACCATTCGGCGAGGGTTCTTCATTCCAGGCTGTGCGGCTTCCTTCGGCATTGAACCGGGCCGTGTACGCATCGGCACGGCGACGGGCAAGCGGTCGGGCGGGACCGGCGGGAGACGGTCCTGGCGACGCGGGCGCGCAAGCGTCCGTATTGCGTGCCGCCTTTCCGTATGATTCACGGTAGGAGATTCGCGCGAGACGAAACGGAGGGCGGTCATGGTTCGAGAGCGGAATGCGAAGGAACGACGCAGGGGAGGGCGCTTTCTTGCGGGCCTCAAGGCCTTTGTGGCGCTTGTTGTCCTTGCGCTTGCTTTCGGTGCGGGTTTCGGTGCGGGCCGGGCGTGGGAGACCGGGGGAGAGGTACGCCTGGACACGAGCGCTATCGAGGAGCAGATTGCCGGCTCGTCGGACCTTACGACTGCCGAATTGACGTACAACGGTCTTGTCAAGTACGAGAACGGCCGTATCCCTTTCTTGTCCCGCAAGGCGTTTTCCATGACGTATAGGGCGACTGTGCGTGCCGGCGTCGACTTGTCGAAGGCGAAGGTCGAGGTGTCCGACGAGGCGAGAACCATCGATATCGCCTTGCCGGACGCGACAATCCAGTCGAGCGAGATCGACCCGAAGTCCATCGGGTTCTACGACCGCCAGTTTGCGCTGATGAACTGGGATACGAAGCAGGATGCCGTGAAGGCGATGAAGGCTGCGAAGGAGGACGTTGCCGAGCATGCCGACGAAGCGAGCCTTCTCGACACGGCCCGGGACAACGCGACCACCGCCGTCGAGGGGCTTCTGCTTCCCTTCTCCGACGCCGGCTACCGCGTGACCGTTCATCCGAAGGCCTGACCTGCTTCGCCGCGGGCTCGCCGGTTCGCTCGCGAGTCCTTCCCCGTGTCGGGTTGGGGCCAGGGCGTCGGGAGCGGGAAATCTGGAATCTTTCGGGTTCCCGGAGGCCGGGCGAGGCTGATTTCTCACAGTTCCGCGCGGCGGCGCATCGGCTCCGGGTGCGTGCAAAGGAATTAGGATAGGGGTGGACTTCAAGAAGCCACCGTGACAGTTCCGAAGGAGGAATCGTGTCCGAAACACAGAGCCCCACCATCGCAGTGCTGACTTCCGGCGGTGACGCCCCCGGCATGAACGCGGCTGTGCGCGCCATCGTCCGCCGCGCCGTCGCTCACGGCTGCAAGGTCGTTGGAATCCAGCGCGGATATCATGGCCTGCTCAAGGGTGAGATGAGGGAGCTTAATGCCTCGTCCGTCTCCGACATCATCCAGCGTGGGGGAACGATTCTCGGTACTGCGCGTTCGCAGGGAATGCGCACTGCCGAAGGCATCAGGAATGCCGCGCAGATCCTCAGGGACGCCGAAATCGACGCCCTCATCGTTATCGGCGGCGACGGTTCGCTGGCAGGCGGTGCCGAACTCGCCAAGGAAGGCGTGAACGTCATCGGCGTTCCTGGAACGATCGACCTTGACGTCGGCTTTTCCGAATACACCATCGGTTTCGACACGGCCGTGAACACGGCAGTCGAGGCTATCGACCGCGTGCGTGACACATCCGCTTCCCACGAGAGATGCTCGATTATCGAGGTCATGGGCCGCAATGCCGGTTTTATCGCCCTGTGGTGCGGAATCGCTTCCGGTGC
>CACYEE010000056.1 GCA_902773415.1 uncultured Actinomyces sp. | reverse complement strand
TGCCGCATCCACCTTAACGCAGCCCACGGCAGGAGGAGAGGAAGCGGGAAGGCCGCGGCAAGCTGGGGCCAGTAGCCGGCAGGAGCGCTCGTCCCCGTTCGTAGTCTTGCGCGATATCGACCAGGCCGTGTCGTCCCGTCCGCCAGCGCTTTGCGCGGGGCGGCGAGAGCCGCCGGAGGCCTCGAGCGGGTTCCGCGTCCCCGATCGGAGCCATTGCGGAGATGGGGGAGGCGGCGCTTGTGTCCAGATTCGGGCGAATGGGGCGGATCTGTGGTCCTTGGCTTCTGCGGGCGATGTTGCGGTGGCTTCGGCCGGTCCGGGCGTGTCCGATATCGAGGTGGCGAGTGTCTTCGATCCTCCTTTTGAATCCCGAGGAGGTTCCTTTCCTGTGCCGTGCCGGACATGGGCTTGCGGTCTCGGGCGACGGCGCGATGAACCTTGTCGCCGATATGCTCGACCCTCGGGACTTCAGGTGAAGGACACGGCTCACGCCTCAAGCGAACGGGAGGCGCCACGGGAGCGGCAACGGGGAAGGAGCAGATAGAATCGGAGCGTTGACACAGGAGGAAGCGATGTCCAAGTTCTCTGTGATGATGAGGCTTGCCCGGACTCTCGGGCCGACCTTGGCGATTGCCGTTGCGAAGTATGGTCCTCAGATCCGTCAGATCATCAAGGAAAATCCCGAGGCTTTCGACCGGATTACAAAGCAGTTTTCGAAGGTGGCGAGGGCCCGTTCGGAGCAGAATTCGCCCGGAGGTTTCGCAAGGCGCTGCGAAGTCCTGCGCGAGCAGGTGACTTACCTGTATGCCTCGGCGAACAGCGCCGAGGTCGCTCGGCAAGCCTCGGCGTGGCGGAAGGAAATCGAAGCTATCGAGCGTGCGGTTCCTTTGCTCGATGCGATGGGCCGGCGCCAGAGGCTTGTCGAGAAGCGCAAGCTCGAGCAGCGGATCGACGAGCTGTCGGCGAAGATTCTCGAGGCCTCGCTTGTCGACGACATCGAGGATGCAGAGTTTACCGACAGCCCCGAAGATTTCCCGAACGCATAGGCGGCTCCTGGCCCGGAGCCGGAAACCGACAGAAGGACAGCATGTTCAAGACCCATGATTTCTCCACTTCGGATGGACAGCCGCATGCGCTCTCGAATCCGAAGGAGGACGCCGCGGGCCCCTATCCCGTGTTTCCGGGAGTGCAGGGGTTCTGGCAGGCCGAGGCTTGCCGCCGCCACGCGGAAGGCTTCTGTGCCCCCGGCGCTGCGCCTGCTGCGGGGACAATCGAGACGGCCGGGCGCGGGACGGACGCGGTTTCGCATCCTTCGGGGGGCCTGGCGGATGCCTTGTCTCCGGTTGCGGATGCGCAAATGCCGGTGCTGGCCGCCGCGGTGCCGGCTGCCATGATTCCCGCCGAGCCTGCTCCGGCGCAACCGCCGGTGCAAGCGCCGGCGAGACAGCCCGTTTTGGCATATGGGCCGACCCGTCCGACAGTTCCCGTTCGTCCGGATTCCCGGGTCTCGCAGGCTGGGCGCGCCGTCGCGAACGGGACTGCGCTGGGCGCGGCCGTGCTTGCCCTTGTCGGCGTGATGTCGGGCTTCTTCACTCGCGGGAGCGATTCGCTGCCTCTTGTCGAGGCGAATCTCTGGGTTGGCGCATGCCTTGTCGGGACGGCCGCAATGTCGGCTGCCGCGGCGGTTGGCGCGGGGCGTGCAGGGGGAGGATACCGGACGTTTCTGGCCGCAGCGGCAGGCCTTTTCGGCGCTTTCGTCTTCCTGTTCACGGGAGCGCATATGCTCGGTCAGGATGCCAGGGACGTTCTTGTGATGCATGGAGCTTTCGGACCTGGCGGCTTCGAGCTGCTGTGCGCCGGCCTTGGGCTTGTGCTCGCCGCGATTGTCGCGGGTTCCGCCGCAGGCTCGCAGGCAAGGGGAGATCTGGCATAGTTCGGTGTCGGAACGTGCCTGTTCCGACACCGCCCGGATTCTCAGTCCAGGCCGAGGACCCGCGCAATATCGGGCGCGAAGTAGTTCGGCCCCTTGAGCACTTTTCCGTCGTCGCGGTAGATGGGCTTGCCATCGGCTCCGAGCTTGGAGAGGTTGGAGGCCTGGATTTCGGCGAGTACGTCCTCCATCGGAATGCCGAGTTCGAGGGCGGCACCGTAGATGACGTAGACGAGGTCGCCCAGGGCGTCGGCCACCTCGACGGTGTCGCGCAGATGCTCGTCCTGGCCTTGTGCCGTCTTCCAGGCCGCCTCGAGGGTCTTGCGTGCGGCCGGGCCGTAGGCGGCCCCGACGAGTTCCGAGAATTCCTCTGCGATGAGGCCGAGGCGCATGTGGATGCGGTCTCGGTCCGCATCCGGGCCGTCGGCGACGACGGGAAGCCCGTAGGTGTCGTGGAACTGCCGCACGAGCGCTTCGGGGTTGCGCGGGTCGGGGAAGGACGGATGGTTTTCTGCGGGGCCGCGCCAGGCGTGTCGTGGCCGGCGCGGGTCGTCTTTCAGGAGGGAGGCGATCATGCAGTCGCGGGCGGTTCCCTTGTTGGAGCAGAGGCCGCGCACAACGCCGCCGTAGGTGAATCCGAGGTTCCAGACGACCTTGTAGGAGGCCCAGTTTGGCACGCCGCCCTGTATCTCGGCCTTCCAGACGACGGAGTCGAGGCCCATGTTCCCGAATGCGAAGTCGAGGGCGAGATTGACCGCTTCGCCCATGTAGCCCTTGCCTCGGGCGGAGGGGGCGAGCCAGTAGCCGATTTCCCCGACGGCTCCATTGCGGGCAATGCCGACCGAGCCGATGACGGGCGTGGCCGGGCGGGAATCGGAGCAGGCTTCGCGGATCACCCATGCCGCGCTGCCGCCTGCGGGGCTGTGCGTCTGCCAGGCTTCGGCGGTCGAGGAGATCCAGTCTTCGGCATCCTCGAGCGTGTAGCAGGCGGGAATCGTCGTCCACCTGACGATATCCGTTCCGGCGATGGCGGCGACGATGTCCGTGGCGTCGGCTGGTGTCGGAGGAGCGAGATGCAGGCGTTCGCTTGTCAGTTCGGTCGGAAGCATAGGGTCACTTTATCGGCTTTCCTGCGTCGTGGCTTCCACGCAGCGCGAGGCTTCCGCTTCGGGACGTCGGCGCGTGTCGTCAACGTTCGGCAAGTTCGAGGCGCGACGCGGGGAAGAGGTCGCGCAAGGCCGTCACGCGAGGGAAACCCTGCCGCAGGATTTGTCTCGATGCCCGACGGGGCCTTCTGGCAAGCAAAAACCCCAGCTGAGCTGGGGTTTTATCTGTGCGCAGAGGGGGACTTGAACCCCCACTCCCGAGTATGTGGGAACTAGCACCTC
>CACYEE010000055.1 GCA_902773415.1 uncultured Actinomyces sp. | reverse complement strand
TGTGGGTGGCCACGCGGTCGAGGAACCAGCGGTCGTGGGTGATGACCACGGCGCAGCCGGGGAACTGGAGAAGGGCGTTTTCCAGCGACGAGAGCGTTTCGACGTCGAGGTCGTTGGTCGGCTCGTCGAGCAGGAGCAGGTTGCCGCCCTGCTTGAGGGTGAGGGCGAGGTTGAGGCGGTTTCGTTCGCCGCCCGAGAGCACGCCGGCCTTCTTCTGCTGGTCCGGTCCCTTGAAGCCGAAGGCGGAGACGTAGGCGCGCGAAGGCATTTCGACCGCGCCGACCTGGATGAAGTCGAGGCCGTCGGAGACGGCCTCCCAGAGGGTCTTGTCGGGGTCGATTCCGGCGCGGGTCTGGTCGACGTAGGAGATCTTGACGGTTTCGCCGATCTTGAGCTCGCCTTCGTCGAGCGGTTCGAGGCCGACGATGGTCTTGAAGAGGGTCGTCTTTCCGACGCCGTTGGGGCCGATGATGCCGACGATGCCGTTGCGCGGAAGGGAGAAGGACAGCCCGTCGATGAGCGTGCGCTCGCCGAAGCCCTTCTTCAGGCCGGTGGCTTCCAGGACGACGGAACCCAGGCGCGGACCCGGCGGAATCTGGATCTCCTCGAAGTCGAGCTTGCGGGTGCGCTCGGCTTCGGCGGCCATTTCTTCGTAGCGTTCGAGACGTGCCTTCGACTTGGCCTGGCGGCCTTTGGCGGAGGACCTGACCCATTCGAGTTCTTCCTTCAGGCGCTTGGCCAGCTTGGCGTCCTTGCGCCCTTGGACCTCCAGGCGCTTCTCCTTCGTCTCGAGGTAGGTCGAGTAGTTGCCTTCGTAGGGGTAGAGGCGGCCGCGGTCGACTTCGGCGATCCACGAGGCGACGTTGTCGAGGAAGTAGCGGTCGTGCGTGATGGCGATGACGGCGCCGGGATACTGGGCCAGATGCTGCTCGAGCCAGAGCACCGATTCGGCGTCAAGGTGGTTCGTCGGCTCGTCGAGGAGAAGAAGGTCGGGCGCTTCGAGAAGGAGACGGCACAGGGCGACGCGGCGGCGTTCGCCTCCCGAAAGCACGTTGACGTGCGAGTCGGGCGGCGGGCAGCGCAGGGCGTCCATCGCCTGTTCGAGCTGGGAGTCGAGATCCCAGGCGTTCGCCGCATCTATTTCGGACTGGAGCTTGCCCATCTCCTCCATGAGCGCGTCGAAATCGGCGTCGGGATTCGCCATCTCCTCGCCGATCTCGTTGAAGCGCCCGATCTTGGCGATCATGTCGGCCCGCCCCATCTGGACGTTCTCGAGGACGGTCTTGTCCTCGTCGAGGGGCGGCTCCTGCATGAGGATTCCGACGGTGTATCCGGGACTCAGACGCGCCTCGCCGTTCGAGGGCTGGTCCAGGCCCGCCATGATCTTGAGAATCGTCGACTTGCCGGCGCCGTTGGGGCCGACCATGCCGATTTTCGCTCCGGGAAGGAAGGCCATCGTCACGTCGTCGAGGATCGTCTTGTCGCCAACCCGCTTGTAGGCGTGAATCATCTGGTAGATGTACTCTGCCACGTCTCTCCGTCCATAATGCTCTTCGGTTCCGCGCTGCCCGCCCGCACAGGCGCGGAGCACCACGAAGGCACCCCCTGGCGGGCAGCACTGTCTAAGCCTAACAGGGCTGCCCGCCCAATGAGCAACACAGAAGAGGAAACATGTCTCAGACGGAGAGTCCGGCAAGTTCGGCAGCCTGCGCGCCCTGCGCCTCGTCCTCGCAGCTCTCTGCGGCATTGTCGGCGGACGGCATCCGCACCGATTCGTAGGTTCCCGTCCCGTCGCCAACGAATTCGACCTCGCTGCCCGGCATGGTTCCGGCCGCATGCTCGTGGCCGGGAGTCCCGCCGGGCGTGTCCGCGACTCCGGCCTGCGCGCCGGAAAGATTCGAGGCGGCGCTCGGAGGCTCCCCGTCGACGGCGTC
This sequence comes from uncultured Actinomyces sp., assembly GCA_902773415.1. Taxonomy (GTDB): domain Bacteria; phylum Actinomycetota; class Actinomycetes; order Actinomycetales; family Actinomycetaceae; genus RUG11864. Next base: position 3,478 of record CACYEE010000055.1, on the reverse strand, counting down.
GCCCGGTCCGAAGCTCTTGCGGAAGGAGGCGCTGACGGTGTTGAGGTCGATGCCGACCGCGTCCGCCACGATCGTGAAGGAGCGGTGGGCAACGCCTTCCCTGTCGGTCCGCTCCCGAAGCACGAGCGCCCCGCGCACCATGACCGGGGCCCCGACGCCAATGGACGCCGACACGTTTGCGGCCAGGCGCCCGTAGCAGCGCACGTCGTACCAGATGGTCCGCCCGTCCTCGTAGGCACCGGTGGTCCGGTTCAGGACGCGGGGCGTGACGCCGACAGGAAAGACGACGGTGCGTCCGCCGTTGGCGTTGTCGAAAACCCGCGGTTTGGCGCCAGTCCAGCCGCGCACGGATACGACAGTCTCGTTGTACATGGATTCTCCTTGCTGTCATGCCGGACCTTTTCCGGCCTCGCTTCAAGTCAAGCGAGAATCGAAAGCAGGGAAAAGAGGGAATCGAAGGCTGTGGACGGCACCGGCAAACAGGCGGCCTGTGGATGCGGGTCTGCCTCGCGAAAGACCGTCTGCGCAGGTCGCGCCCTTGCCATTGAAGCCGCGGATATTCACAGGCACGTGCCGCACCCCGGTTGTCCACAGATCGCAGACCGCAATCCGAACGCGCCCTGCCGCTGCCCGTTCAGCCGGCCTCGCCAAGCGCCTTGAGAACCTCCTCGCGCACGCGCCTGTGGCGATCGAGCACTTCCTGCGTCGGCGAGACGAACTCGGAACGCACGACCTTCTCCATTGCCTCGCGCGAACGCGAATCGAAGCGCTCGGCCGTCCCTTCCGCCGTCGACAGCTGCATCCGTCTCGAAACGGGGAACATCGCTCCGGCAAAGGCAAGACACGCCGCCATGAGGCCGATGCGAACCGGAAGGAAAGCGAAGGGCACGGGCAGGACAACCTGAAGAACGCCAAGAACCGCCACGAGGATTCCGACCCAGACAAGCAGGCGAGGCACCCGCGTCGAGACGATCGGAAGCGCGACCGTTTCGAGGGCCGCCCCGATGGAACGGCGAATCTCGTCCGCAGCAGGAACCCTCCTGTCAAGCTCCGCGCCCCACCGTTCGGGAAGCCCCGCCTTCGCCTTCGACATCCAGGCGTCGCGCGTCGCAGACACCATCGACGACGCGGGCTTCTCCGGCCGCGCAATCGCAGACGGACGAATCGTCGTCCCCGCATGGCGCAAGGACTCGACAACCGCCGGAATGCCGGACGTCTCGGCAATCTGCCGAGCGGTCTGCTCCACAAGGGCATCCGAAATCTCGATTTCGCCTCGCCCGACGCCATTGGCGAGGCGGACGCGAATCGCGTCAAGTTCCGCCTCGGCCGTGCGGATGCCCGTTTCCTTCTCCGCGACGGCCGCGCGAAGCTCCTCGCGCACCGGATCCAGGCCCGACTCTTCATAGGCGGATACCGCATAGAGGGCAACCCCTTCAAGGCCGTCGGCGTCAAGTTTCGCCCGCACATCCGCCATCAGTTCGTCCATGCGTTCGGGAAGAACGGTATCGGTCTTGTTGAGAAGGACGATCATATGGTCCTTGCGCCGCCGCATCTGCGACAGGTACACGTCATGGATGAGGTGATCGGCATACTTCTGGGGATCGAGAACCCAGATGAGCACGTCCACCATCGGCAAGATCGAATCGACCGTCGTGGAATGGACAATCTTCACCGAATCGTGATCGGGAAGGTCGAGAAGCACAAGGCCGTCCAGGCCGTCCTCGGTGTCCACAAGAAGGGACTCGTAGGCGATGCGACGGGCAGGACGAACCCCGAGCATGTCGAGAAGGCTGTCGGCCTCCGCATTCCAGACGCAGGCCGCAGCTTCCTCGGTCATCGGCCGAATGTCGCCGGCGTCGGCAAAGCTCAGGCCCGTCATCGCATTGAAAAGCGACGACTTGCCCGAACCGGTCCCTCCGGCCAGGGCAGCCACCGTCAGGCCGGCCCCGACGCCGAAGCGCGCCTTCACCTTTTCGAGATCGGCTTGCGCGCGGGCAATCTGAAAGTCGTCGAGGCATCCGCGCCCCACGTCGACGGCCTTGCCGATCGCCTCCAGGGACTTTTCAAAATCGGACAGGCCGCGCGGTGCGGAGCCTTCGGGAACGTTGGCGTGTGCGTTGGTCATGGCTCTCCTCACAACATCTGCGCGTATTCGGCAGCTCGCAGCCGCAGTGCGCGTCCATTTCCGATCGGGATCTCGTCGAGAACGCCGCGATAGGCCTGCGCTGCGCGCTCGACGGCATGAATATGGCGGTCGGCCAGCTTCTGGCGCGCTCCGACAAGCGAATCCTGGGCGCCGACGTGGCGAAGCGCGGTCACGGCGCCGTTCACGCCTCCGGCCGCGCATCCGAGAAGCGCAGCGATTCCCGGATGCGACAGCCACGGATTCGCGGACACGGACTGGGCCATGAGGCGAAGATCCTGCATCCATCCTTCCAGGGCTTCGTCGACGATAGCCCCGAGGTCAAGCCGTTCCCTGCCTGTCTCAATGAAGGATTCGGTGTCGATGATGTCCTTGCGCCACAGGCTCCACACCTCTTCCTCCGTCGAAATGACAGCCTGCGTCAGGCCGACGCGCACCGCGGCAAGGACCGAATCGAAGACCGTCCCCATCGCATTGTCGCGTTCGTCGGTCGAACGCCGGGCTTGCAGAGGCGGCTTCTTTCCGACCGCAAGCGAATCGAGGACGCCTCCCGTCGAGGCGAAGGTCAGCCACGACGCCGTCGGGGCGCCGGCCCCGTACCGTCCTCTCGTTGCGTTGAGCTCAAGCCTGGCGCGCGGAGCGGCGACGGCGATATCGACCTTGTCCTGAAGGTCCGCAATCGCATTGGCCTGCATCTCGACGGCGTCGGCAAGCACCTGGAGCTGCATGCGCAGTTCCGGCATCATCTGCTCCGTCGTCCGATCGACGAGCGTCTGGCCCATCTGCGTGGCGGCGATGCGTTCGAGCCATTGGGCGACTTCCTCGATGTACGCCAAGTCGAGAACGCCCTCGTGGGGCCCCGCATCGCCGACGATCATGAGGGCGGTATCGCCCATTGCGTCCTCCTGCATTCGCCTGAAGATGTCGCGGCGAACGATGTCGAGGGCCGAGTCGGGCACCCGATTCAGGACTACCGCGCATGTCATTCCGCGGCGGTGCGCGTCACGCAGCATTTCCCAGGCCATCGCGTCGCCGTAGCGCGCCGATGTCGTCACGAACAGCCAGATGTCGGCCGCGTCGAGCAGGCGGCGCGACAGCTCGCGGTTGGCTTCCTCCACGGAATCCAGGTCGGGGGCGTCGACGAGCACGACGCCGGAAATCGCCTTGGGCGGATGGACGACCTTGCCCATATCGAGCAGCGCATGGCCCTCCATCGCCGCAACGTCGTCAGGACGGACGGCAATGTACGGCATTCGGGTAGTCGGCCGGATGACCGACGCCGGCGACAGATCCTCGCCCGCAAGGGAATTGAAAAGCGTGGACTTTCCCGCGCCG
>CACYEE010000054.1 GCA_902773415.1 uncultured Actinomyces sp. | reverse complement strand
CCTTCCAGATGACCAACCAGGAACTCGTCACCTGCCGCCTCAACGGCATCAACATCAAGGTCGCGCTCATCAACAACTCCTCCCTTGGCATGGTGCGTCAGTGGCAGAAGCTCTTCTACAACCAGCGCTACTCGAATACCGACCTCCACGACGGCGCGAACACCGTCGGCGTGCCCGACTTCGTCAAGCTCGCCGAAGCCTACGACTGCGCCGCGATCCGCGTCGCCGAGGCCGACGAGGTCGACGCCGCCATCGACAAGGCAATGGCAATCGACGACAGGCCCGTCGTCGTCGAATTCGTCGTCTCGCCCGACGCCCTCGTGTGGCCCATGGCCCCGGCCGGCGTCACCAACGAGGACATCATGTACCGCCTGGACAGGTTCCCGGCCGACGACCCGAACTTCGCCTGACCGGTCACGAGAAGGAAAACACCATGAACACACGCCACACCCTGTCCGTGCTCGTCGAAAACAAGCCGGGCGTGCTTACCCGCGTCGCCGGCCTGTTCGCCCGTCGCGCCTTCAACATCCACTCCCTCGCCGTGGGAGAAACGGAAGACCCGGAGATTTCGCGCATCACGCTCGTGGTCGACTGCGCCGAACTGCCGCTCGAACAGGTGACGAAGCAGCTGAACAAGCTCGTCAACGTCATCAAGATCGTCGAGCTCGACAACGAAACTTCCGTGCAGCGCGAACTCCTCTTCGTCAAGGTCGCCGCCAACGACTCCACGCGCGCCAACGTGCTCCAGGTCGTCGACCTGTTTCGCGCCCGCGTCATCGACATGGTGCCGGATGCTGTCACCATCGAGATTACCGGCACCGGCTCGAAGAATCGCGCCTTCCTGACGGCTCTTGAACCTTATGGAGTCAAGGAGATCGTCCAGTCGGGGACCGTGGCGATCGGTCGCGGCGCGCGTTCCCTGTCCGAGCGCGTGAGCGCCGAGCTTCAGCTTCGCCGGGCTTGAGGCTTCGCGTCCCTCCGGTTTGGGGCCCGTCCCCAAACGGGAGGCGCCCGCATCCTGACCCCACCCCGCCCGGGATCCGAACGCCCGGCTACAATCCGAAACGTATCCGCAAACAGACAATAGGAGATTCAACGTGGCAAAGATTTTCCACGACGAGGACGCAGACCTCTCGATCATCCAGTCCAAGAAGGTCGCCATCATCGGCTACGGCTCGCAGGGCCACGCCCACGCGCTGAACCTGCGCGACTCGGGCGTCGACGTCGTCGTCGGCCTGCGCGAAGGCTCGAAGTCCGTGGCGAAGGCCGAAGAGCAGGGCCTCACGGTGCTGCCTGTGGCCGAGGCCGTGGCCTGCGCCGACGTCGTCATGATTCTCACGCCCGACCAGGTCCAGCGCTTCGTGTGGAAGGACGATATCGAACCCAACCTCAAGGACGACGCCGCCATCTTCTTCTCGCACGGCTTCAACATCCACTTCGGCTACATCAAGCCGTCCGAAGGCCACGACGTGTGCATGGTCGCCCCCAAGGGCCCGGGCCACACCGTGCGCCGCCAGTACGAGGACGGCCGTGGCGTGCCCGTGCTCGTCTGCGTCGAACAGGATGCATCCGGCCAGGCCTGGGATCTCGCCCTGTCCTATGCGAAGGCCATCGGCGGCACCCGCGCCGGCGCCTTCGAGACGACCTTCCGCGAGGAAACCGAGACCGACCTCTTCGGCGAGCAGGCCGTGCTGTGCGGCGGCGTCTCCCAGCTCATCGCCTACGGCTACGAGACCCTCGTCGAAGCCGGCTACCAGCCCGAAATGGCCTACTTCGAGGTATGCCACGAGATGAAGCTCATCGTCGACCTCATCAACGAAGGCGGCCTGACCAAGCAGCGCTGGTCCTGCTCCGACACCGCCGAATACGGCGACTACGTCTCCGGCCCGCGCGTCATCACGCCCGACGTCAAGGAGCACATGAAGGACGTTCTCGGCGACATCCAGAACGGTGCCTTCGCCAAGCGCTTCATCGCCGACCAGGACGCCGGCGCACCCGAGTTCCTCAAGCTGCGCGAAGAGCACCAGAACCATCCGATCGAGAAGACCGGCCAGGGCATCCGCGCACTGTTCGCGTGGAACTCCGATGTGGATGCGGACTACACGGAGGGCGAAGCCGCCCGCTGATTCGGGTTCTTTTTCAGGTCCGAGGGGCCGGAACCGCGCAGTTCGCGCGTTTCCGGGCCCTCGAATCATATGGCGGGCATTGAGATGCCGGCATAGGGGTCCAAAGTGCCGGGAGTGCGGCGAAGCCTTGGCGGATGCCGCCGGACGGTGCGTGCCGAGGTTGCCTGCCGAGACCGGGCAGGTTTCCGTTTCGGTTCGCGTCAATCTTGCCTGCGGGCAGAACGCCGGCTGGAAGACGAGGAGAGGCAGGCATGGCGCAGTCGGGCTCTGCTCGGGAATCGGGGACGTGGTCTGCCTTCGCCGGCATCGGAACGCTTTTGGCGTCCTGCGTCGGGGAGGCTCCCGCCGTTTTGGTGCGCAGCGGCAACCTTCATTTCGAGGCGATCGACAAGCGAACGGAATGGTCGGGCGAAGCCATTCGCAAAGCGATGGAGGGAGGGCCGATCGTCAGCGCCGACCTGCGTCACGCCGAGCATCGCGTCGCCTTGTCTCCAGCGCCCCCGCGCCCGCCACGCCCTGCTGCGCGTGTCCTCCCATTGGGACCTCGACGCCAGCCCCGTCGAGGACGACATCGGCATGCACGACGTCGCAGGCGCGACGGTGGTCGCCGTCGATGCGGAGAAGGTCGGGGACGGCATGTCGAAGGTCGTGAGGATCCTGCTGCCGCCCGGCAAGCCCGACAAGTCCGGCGCGTTCGCCGACGTCTCCTACGCCTGCCGCTTCGAAGGCGGCATGAAAACCTGTAGCTCGTTGTCGTCGCATGCGAGGACTTCGGCGTCGTCGCCGACGGCGTGCGCATGGCCCGCCGGCTCGCGCCCACGAAAACCACGGTCGATTCCCGCCTCGACGGGCCATGCGGCATGCAGTTCCTTGTCGCTAGGGACGGCCAGCCGCGCCGGGGCGTTGGCGGCATTGGTCGCAATGGCGGGCGTGGGCGTCACGGTCGATTCGCGGAAGGGTGCGCCGGTGCCTATATTGCCGTGCGCGTTCTCTTCGCAACCTTGGCCGTTGGCTGCGGCTTTGCCGCCTGCAAGCCGCATCGCGCATCCGGGAGTGCCGAAGATGCCGCGATTCGCGCCGCGGCGGCGCCCCGGATCGGCTTCGCCGCCGCTTCGGGCGCAGGTGGTGCGCCTGCCGTCTTCCGAAGGCGACGGCGAGCCAATCGGCCGAGAAGACCAGACAGGGTGTCCGCGCCCTGTTGTATCAAAGGGGTCTGACCCCTTTGATACGTACCGAATCGGGGCTGTGTTCGGTCGCTTCGCTTCCTCTCGCGGCTCCCTCGCCTCAGTCTCGCACGAGCAAGCTCGCGCGGACGTTCCGCTCGCCGCTGCCTGCGGCATCTGATGGTGGACGAGGCGTTGAGCCCCTGTGCCATTTCGCGGCAGCGTTTCACAGCGAAGTGCAGGGCGACAACTCGCGCGACCCAAGATGGATAAGATAAACTTGGGGTTAACTCAGGAGGGTACCAACATGAAAAAATCGCGTTTTGCTCGGGAATTCTCTGCCGCGCTCCAGACAAGCGGGGCGAACCTCTCCGACCTTGCGAAAACCTGTAGCCGGCCATCGGCGCGCCTGAGCGCGGGCATCCTCGAAAGCTGGGCCACAGGCCGTGCCGTTCCGCTCGGCCACGCATGGATTCGGGCCGTCGAAAGAATCGAAACGGAACTGAATCTTGGAGAAGGAAGCCTTACGGGGCTTCTCGACGCCAAGACCGCAAACATCCGCCCCACGGGCGCGAGCCAGCTGCTCGCCGCCCCGGCTGGCGAGGTGCCGCGCAACAGCGAAGGCAGCTCGAAGGCGCATTTTTCCAATCTCGATGACGGCATCGTGTGGAGCAACGAAGCAATCCGCAAGACGATGGAGGAAGAACTCGTTGTCTCCGGAGGTCTTCGGACGGTCGAACACCGGGTCACTCTCACCGCGCGTCGCACCCGAACCGCGAATGCCACCCTCCATGTCTCCTGCCATTTCGACCGAAACTCCCTGCCCGACGAAAGCAATATCGGCGTCCACGACGTCGAGGGTGCCGAGGTGACAGACGTCGCGGTTCAGCAGGACGAGAGCGGAATCACGAAAATCGTCACTCTCACCCTGCCGTCGGCCGCGCCAGGAACCGCCCAGCAGGTTGCCTATTCTCACCGCTTCGACTCCGAAAGGCCGGTGGACAGCGCCATCGACCGCGTCTTTGCCTGGCCGCTGCTGTACTACTCCTGCACGATTCGTTTCGATGATGACGTGCCCGAGAACCTGCGCCTGACGCTTGAGGCCTCCGAAGACCTCGATGCGACGACTCCGGGCATCGAATTCGTCCGCCCGCTCACGGTCGACGGGAATACCGCAAGCTTCCGGCTCGAAGACCCCTACGGAATGCGTGCGCGCGTCGTGTGGGATTCGGCGGAAACTAGCTCGCAGCCGTAAGCCAGAGCGCCTTCACGCGGGCCAGGGCCTCGCGGATGCGGCTGCGGAGATGCCGCTTCCCGCGGTCGGCTTCGACACCGACAGCGTCGATGCCCTGGTCGGCCGCATCGAAAACCGCGCGGGGCAAATGATAGTCCTGCGTCACGACGATCGCCGACCCGATACCCGCCTCGCGCAGGTTCTTCATCGAAATGAACGTCGTGTACCCCTTCGCGTCGACCATCAGGGCGCTTTCGGGAACACCGCGCCGAAGCAGCCACGAACGCATGGCGTCGATTTCGGGATCCGAACCGGGCCGGCCATCGCCCGTGATGCAGATTCGCGGCGCGGCACCGGCATCGAACAGTTCGAGGGAACGCTCAAGCCGACGCGCAAGGGCAAGGGAAGGACGGGTCGAATCGAAGACCCTCGCACCCAGCACGACAATGCAATCGGGCGGAGAAGCCAGTTCCGAGGCTATTTCCTCGGCGGCACGCTCGCGTTCGGCCGCAAGGGAGGGATCGGCCTCCCGGCGCGACTCGCGGCTCGAACCGGGCGCGGACAACTGCGCCGGACCCGGCCAGTCGTCGTGAATGCGGTCGTGCGTAACGGCGAGCAGGAAGGCGCTAGCCCCGCCAATCGTGGCGAAAGCCAGGACGCAGACCCCCGCAAAGGCGGCCGTTGCGATACGAAGAGGTTTCGGGAGCGGGTGAAACGTCATGGGCACAAGCCTACCGCGAGCCTTGGGGGAGGGGCGCGGGGCGACGCGGCCGGCACCTGCGCGGTTTGTCCTACACGCGCGGCGACACCGTAGCCTAGACTGGGGGAACAGGATTTTCGCCAAGGCAAAGGGAGCAGACATGATTCTCAACGAGAAGAAACAGGCGAGGTTCTTCAGGATTCGCGATTCGCTCATTTCCTTCGCGGACGAGAAGCTCAACGTGACGGGCTGGCCGGTTCCGCCCAGCCAGGTTCGGCGCATGATGGTTCAGGAAGACATCCTGCTCGTGACGCAGAGAATCTTCGAAAACCGAGACGTCATCGACCAGTACGTTGCCGAGAATCCCGCGAAGCTCAACCCCCGGATGCTTGCCGACGCGGCCGCATGGAAGGATGCGCTTGCCGAAAACGCGGTGCTCGTCAGGTTCCCCGACGCCAAGGAACGCTTCATCGTCGGCGACTTTGGCTTTGAAGTGTGCGGACTGTCGGTGGAGCCTGCGCGGATGGTCGAGCAGGAGCGTCCCGCAATCGTCTGGCTCGCAATGGTTCCCTACGACGGAAGAATCGTGCATTCCGGCGTTGTAGGAGAACAGAATCTTGCCTTCGGAAAACAGGCTCTCAAGGCCTTCGAGCATGAGGCCGTGAGCATCTACGAGGACGGGCGGATCGTCAGGACTCCCGACGAGCTTGCCGAGGCCGTGGCGGCAATCCGGAAGGCGCAGGCAGACCGAATCGGCGAGCATTCGCGCAAATCCGACTACAAGGTGAACTGAGCGGCCCCTGCCGGACTTGCCGTCGGCACGG
>CACYEE010000053.1 GCA_902773415.1 uncultured Actinomyces sp. | reverse complement strand
GTCATGAAACTGCCGGTCTTCGGTACTTCTGCGACGAATGCGTGCAAATCGCCGGTCGGGCCGCGAGCGGCTTGCGCGGATTCGTCATGCGGGCGTACGGCCGGTGCCGGTGTCGTGGGTCGGGGCGTGTCCGAGATTGTTCCCGGTGTCCGCGTGATACAATTGCGCGTGGATATATTGCCAATGTCTGCGTCTGCGTTTTCTTCCCTTGGCGCGGGCGCAATGGAGACGGAGCTCCTGCGTCCCTCAGGAGGTCCCAGCCGACGAAGGGCCGTCCCGGCTGCCGAGAGGTGCCGTGGGCGGCCCTTCAGTTGCGTGCGGGCGGGGCGTACCAAAGGTGCCTGGCACCATTGATGCAGGTGTGCGGGCGTCTGGTAGCCTTGCGCGCATGGAAGACCTCTTCTCCCTTGCCGGCATCGAACTGCCCGGCGCTCCTGCTCCCGCCCCCGAAACGAAGCGCGCCCCGACGGTACGCGAGGCCGCGCCCAAAGCCACGGAGGCGGCGCGCGGCGACGTCGCCCCCGGAAACGGCCCCGTCGGAAACTCCAGGCCCGGCTTCGACAAGATCGTCGCCACCGACGGTGCCTGTTCGGGCAATCCCGGCCCCGGCGGCTGGGCCTTCGTCGAACAGGTTACGGGCGCGCACGCCAGCGGGGGAGCGGCCCGCACCACAAACAACATCATGGAACTCACGGCCCTCATTCGCGCCCTCGAATACGCCGGGCCGGAATGCTCCCTGCTGATTCGCTCCGACTCGCAGTACTCGCTCAACGTGATGATGCAGTGGGCCAAAGGGTGGCGCCGGCGCGGCTGGAGGAAGGCCGACAAGAAGCCCGTGAAGAACCTCGGGCTCGTCAAACGCCTGCTTGAGCTGTACGAAGGGCGCACTGGCCGAACCGAGGTCGAGTGGGTCAAGGGTCACGCGGGCGATGCCGCCAACGAGATGTGCGATCGTCTCGCGGTCGAGCAGTCGCGACGTTACGCCTGACGCGCAGCCGTGGGCGGGGCGTATCAAAGGGGTCGGACCCCTTTGATACGCCGAAGCGGCATGACGAGTGGCGTGCTTCACAAAGACAGCGGGAAGAATACCCGTCCGATTATCGTTGCACCTAGCGAACCCCATACGAAAAGGGGTATGGAAGCAATTTTCGGATCGGCGAACCCGGCGGCGCGCACCGGAACGCCCAAGCGCAAGGAGAAAAACCCATGAGGCTGGTTGTTGTCGGAGGCGTCACCGCAGGAATGGGCTGTGCGGCCCGCTACCGCAGGCTCGACGAAGAAGCCGAAATCATCGTCCTTGACCGCGGCGACTACGTGTCCTTCGCCAACTGCGCCCTGCCCTACCACGTCGGCGGCCAGGTCCCGCGCCCGGCCCAGCTCGTCGTCCAGACCCCCGAGATGCTCAAAGGCGCCCTCGACCTCGACGTGCGCCTGCGCCACAACGTCGTCGCCCTTGACGCCGAAGCCCGCACCGTCACCGTCGAAACCCCGGGCGGCACCGAAACCGTCGAATACGACGAGCTCATGCTCGCCCCCGGCGCCGACGCCTTCGTCCCGCCCGTCCCCGGAATCGATTCGCCGCGCGTGACCACGCTTCGCACCGTCGACGACGCCGTGCGCATGGCCGACGCCGTTGCCGCAGGCACCGAGGACGAAAACCGCGAAAAGCCCATGCGCGCCGTCGTCATCGGTGCCGGATTCATCGGCCTTGAAGCCGCCGAATCCCTCCTCCTGCGCGGCCTCGACGTCTCCATCGTCGAACTCTCCGACCACATCATGCCCCCGGTCGAACCCGAGATCGCCCACGTCATCCGCGAAGAACTCGCCCAAGTGCCCACCTGCCACATCTACGAACAGACCTCCGCCGCCTCCATCGAGCACGGCGAGGAGCGCGATGCCGTCGTCCTGTCCGACGGCACCCGCATCGAGACCGATCTCATCCTCCTGTCCGCCGGCGTCCGCCCGGCCACCGGCCCCTTCGAGGCCGCAGGCGTCGAATGCGAACGCGGTGCCATCGTCGTCGACGAACACGGACGCACGAACCTTCCGCACGTGTGGGCCGCCGGCGACGCCGTGCTCTCGCCCGACCCGATTGCCGGAGGCCGCCGCATCGTCGCCCTCGCCGGACCCGCCGCCCGCGCCGGACGCTACATCGCCGACGCCATCTTCGACATCGACACCGCCCGGCCCATCCCCCCCGCCGTCGGCACCGCCATCGTCTCGGTCGGAACCCAAGGCGCGGGCATGACCGGCGCCAACCGCCGCACCCTCGACGCCGCCGGCATCGAATACCATACGATCCACCTTCACCCCTACCAGCACGTCTCCTGGTACCCCGGAGCCGAAGAGATGCACCTCGTCGTCTTCTTCGGCACCGACGGGAAGCTGCTCGGAGCCCAGGGCGTCGGGCGTGCCGGCGTCGACAAGCGCATCGACCTTTTCGCCCAGGCGATCCGCGACGGCAAGGACGTGCGCGACCTCATCGACCTCGACCTTGCCTACTCCCCGCAATTCGGCCTGCCCAAGGACCCGGTCATCATGGCCGGACTCGTCGCCGACAACGTGCTCTCGGGCCGGATCGAGCTGTGGAACGCCGAGGAGGTCTTCGACGTGCTGGCCGACGGTTCGGCGCTCGTCCTCGACGTCCGCCGCGACGACGAATACGAGCGGGGGCACGTCAAGGGCGCCATGAACGTGCCGCATGACGCGATTCGCGCAAACCTCGACAAGATTCGCGAAGCCGCAGCCGGGCGCCCCGTTCGCCTCGTGTGCGAAACCGGGCTCCGATCCTACATTGCGTCCAGAGCATTGAGCGCGAACGGGCTGGAATGCTCTAGTCTTGATGGTGGAATGGTCACCCTCAAGCATGTCCTCGGGAATCGCGCCGACGGGATTCTCGAAGCGAGCGAACAGTAAAGGAAAACAATCATGGCATCAAGCACCAACGCTGCCGCGACCTCCGAGGAAGTGTGGCAAGACAAGCAGCACAAGATCGCCAACCGCCTGAAAAGGGCGCGCGGCCAGCTCGACGGCGTGATTCGCGCCCTCGAGTCCGGGGAGAACTGCCGCGATCTCGTCATTCAGCTTGCCGCCGTCTCCAAGGCCCTCGACAAGGCCGGATACGCAATCATCGCCTCGATCATGCGCGATTGCGTGGACGTGGAGGACGGCGCGGAACTCGACCGATTCGTGCCCGACCGCGACGAAGTCGAAAAGCTCTTCCTCATGCTTGCCTGAGCGAGCAAGCCCCGGCATCCCGCAACGCAAGAATGCTTGGTCTGCCGCCGGCAGCCCAGGGCGCTCGCGCGCCGAAACGACCAACGAAAATGGAGTGACCACCATGTGCTATCCCGTTCAGTGCCCGAAATGCGGCAAGACGACCTGGGGCGGCTGCGGCATGCATGTCGACGCCGTCATGAAGAGGGTTCCGAAGGACAAGCAGTGCACCTGCGAGACGAACGCGCCCAAGCCGAGCGGCGCAAGCGCCTTCGGCAGGCTGTTCGGCCGCTGAGCTAGGCCCGCGGAGACCTGCGCGCGGGGGTCCCGCGGGTTGCCGTGGAGGCGCCGTGCGGGTGCGGTGGGCAGGCGTCCCGGCGGGCGTTCGGCCGGTGTCCGAAGGGGCGACGGCGGGCAGCTTCGGCATCGGTTTCGCGAGGGCGGAGCCGGTGCCGAAGCTGTTGTCGTACGTGGGCGCGAAACGGGGCCGTTCGGGCGCGACGGGGCGGCGGGTGCTGGTGCGACGAAGATTGCGCGGGTCCCGCGGGTTGCCGTGGAGGCGCCGTGCGGGCGCGGTGGGCAGGCGTCCCGGCAGGCGTTTGCGCAGCGAGGGAGTCGCGTGTCGTATTGGAGGCGTCGACGAGCGGAAAGTCGGCGCGAGTTCGGTCGCGCGAGACTGGGCAGAGAAAGCCGCGTGAGCGGGCGAAACGAGCGAACGCAGGCCCCGATTCGTCGAGGCGCGTATCGCAAAGGGGATCGTCCCCGATCCGGCACTGGCCTTGTCCCCCTGCGACACCTGGCGAGCGCCGCGCGGGCAGGGTCCGCCTGCACTAGGATTAGCCAGTAGCGGCCCGCCAAGCACGCCGGCGCGGGCGGCACCCGGACGAAAGGCGGCAAGCACCGATGACCGAGACCCCAGCCGCGCCCCCGCGCGCCGAAAAGAAGCCCACCGTCTTCGAGTTCCACGGCCAACGGTACACGGACCACTACGAGTGGCTCCGCCACGCCGACGAAAAGGAGCGCCTGAGGATCCTCCGCGCCGAAAACGAGTGGACCGCCGCGCGCACCGCGCATCTCGCCCCGTTCGTCGATGCCCTCGTCGCGGAAACCGTGGCCCACGCCATCGAAGACGACGTGACCCTTCCCTACCGCGAAGGCGACTGGTGGTACTACCGTCGCACCTGGGCGGGCAGGCAGTACCCGGCCCTGTACCGCGTGCCCGACCGGGGAACCCGCCCCGGCTTCGACGAACTCGACGAGGCAGGCGGGGAACAGGTCGTATGGGACGGCAACGCGCTCGCCAACGGCCGCGACTTCTTCGCAACCTCGTCGTTCCGCCCCTCCCCGTCAGGAACGCTCGGCGCGCTCGGCTGCGACCACTCCGGCGACGAACGCTTCACCCTGCGAATCTTCGACATCGACCGCCAGGTCGTGATCGACGACTCCGTGGAGAACATCGGATACGGGCTGTCGTGGGCGGCCGACTCGAGATCCGTCATGTTCACCAGGCTCGACGCGGCATGGCGCTCCTGGCAAGTGTGGCTCCATCCCGTCGGGCAAAACGGCGACGACCACCTCATCTACCAGGAAAACGACCCCCGCTTCGAGGTATCGGTCAGCCAGTCGCACGACGGCCGCTGGGCCATCATCCACTCCTCGTCGCCAACCACCACCGAAGTTCGGCTCGTCGACCGCCACAATCCGTACGCCCCGCCGCTCCTCGTGTGCCCGCGAACCCGCGGCCTCGACTACTACGTCGAACCGGCCGGCGACCAGCTTCTCGTCGTCCACAACGCAAACTGCAAGGATTTCGAGGTCGCCTCGGCGCCATTGCGCAGCTCCGGGCCGCAGGAATGGGAAACGATTCTGCGCGCCGGACCGGGCGAGCGGATCATGTGGGCCGACGCCTTCTCCGGCTACGCAGTCGTTTCGATGCGATCGGGCGGGGCGACGCAGATGCGCGTGATTCGCCGCGTCGACGCGCAGGCCGTGGCGGACGCCGGAGACATCGAGGGCGACGCCGGGCAGGCGCCGGACGAAGCCCAGGCGCACGGCACATCCGAAACGGCCCGGACGCCTGCCCCCGAAGGCGCCGCCGCCTGGAGCGCCCCCATCATCGTCGACGTTCCCGCCCATGCCACCATCGAAATCGGAAGGCATCCCGAATGGGAATGCGAAGAGTTCGCTCTCGCCTGCGAATCGGTGCTCATGCCGCCACGCCAGCTCGTGTGCGACCCCGCCACGGGCGCGACCCGCGTCGCCAAAGATTCCGCCTTCGATGGCTTCGACCCCGCACGCTACGGGGCGACGGACGTTCTCGTGCGCGCCGAAGACGGCACCGAAATTCCCATGACGGTATTCCACCGGGCCGACATCGGGCCGAACGGCGCAAACCCCGGCCTTGTCGTCGGCTACGGAGCCTACGAAATCGCCAACGACCCCTACTACAAGCCCGTGCTGCTCTCCCTGCTCGACCGCGGCGTCGTGCTCGGCTGGACCCACGTGCGCGGCGGCGGCGAACTCGGGCGCGCATGGTACGAGGACGGCAAGGAACTCAACAAGCGCAACACCTTCACCGACTTCGTCGCCTGCGCCCGCTACCTGCGCGAATCGGGCTGGACGGCCCCCGGCCGCCTCGCCGCGCAAGGCCGCTCCGCCGGAGGGCTTCTCATCGGCGTCGCGCTCAACCTCGCCCCCGAAGAGTTCCGCGCCGCCCACGCCGGCATGCCCTTCGTCGACGCGCTGACGACCATCTGCAATCCGAACCTGCCGCTCACGGCGGGCGAATGGGAGGAATGGGGCAACCCGCTCGAATCGCCCGAAGTGTACGAGTACATGAAGACGTACACGCCCGTGGGCAACATTCGCGAGTGCGAGTATCCGGCGATCCTTGCCACGACATCGCTCAACGATATCCGGGTGTCGTGGGTGGAGCCGACGAAATGGGTGCAGACGCTTCGCGAACGGGCAACGAACGACCCGATTGCGCGGCCGATTCTCGAGAAGATCGAGCTGGTGGCGGGCCATCAGGGAGCGTCCGGGCGGTACGACCGCTGGCGCGAGGAGGCCTTCGAGTATGCGTGGCTTCTCGACCAGATCGACGCGAACTGGTACGTGTAGGCCTGGTGCGTGCGGGCGCTGGAGGGCGGGGCCGTGCGCCGGGGCGTGCCGTGCGTGCCGAATGCGCCGAACGTGCCCGATGGCGGGCACGGTGCCGGGTCCGGCAGGCGGAACCAGCCTAGATTTGCGCGGCCTCGGCGGCTTGGCGCCACGAACCGTAGCGCTGCCGGATCGCCGCGCCCGACGGGACCTTGCCCTTCGAGTTCGTCTGCACGAGCCATTGCGAATACGACTTGTAGCTCGGCGCAATCGAGTTCTTCGCGGCCCAGCCGGCAAAGGAACGCAGCGCGCTCACATAGTCCTTTTCGGTGAAGCGCAGCCCGCCGCGCTTGCGTCCGGCCTGGACGCGCAGGCCGACGGAGGAAAGGGCGTCGTTCCAGTAGCCGTTGAAACGCTTGATGATGGTCTGCGAGGTGGGAGGCCAGGAGAGCTGGCCGCGACCCGTGCCCATGCCGAGCTGCGCAATGATTTCCTTGCGCTTGGAGTCGTACTGGTTCGCGGTGAGGGTGAGCGAAGGGTCGGCATCGATGGCGATGCGGGCGGCGGAAATGCGTTTGAGCGTGGGCTGGAGAAGATGCTCGGTGAGTTCGTTCGCCTGCGAGGAAACCGCTTCGACCAGGCTTTCGGGAAGGGATGCCGGGTCTCCGTCGGCAAGGTCGTTGACGAGGGCGAACACGAGAAGCAGCGCGCCTGTGAGGGATTCCTGGGAGAAGCGCTGGGACGGGCCGCCCGTGATCGGCTGTTCGAGGGCCCCGAGCATTTCGATTGCGATCCGGGCCGAGATGGCGCCGGCGTTGTCCAGATGCTCGGTGTGTTCGGTGAAGGCGTTGTCGGTGCACAGGTCGGAAATGCAGCGGACGGAAATGAAAGGCACATGCCATTGCGCGCAGACCTGCGCTGCGGCAGCCGACTCCATGTCGGCGGAAATCGCGGTGGGGAAGCGCTTGCGGAAGGTGTTGGCGAGTTCGCCGTGGACCCACGAATCCGAAGAAAGCATGAGTCCTTTCTTCGCGGTGGGCGGTGCGGCATTGAGCATGTTGAGCGCGCCGGCGAAGAACTCGGGCTGTCCGGGCACCTGGCCGTAGGGGTTTCCGAAGGCCGTGCCGTCGGCGTCGCCGTACATGTGCTTCTCGCCGACGACGATGTCGCCGATTTCGATGCCGGAGCCGAGGCCGCCGCCCGAGCCGGTGTCGATAACGACCTGGGGCGAGTATTTCGAGAGCGCCCAGGAGAGGACGGCAGCGGTCTGGACGAGGCCGACTCCGGTGCGCAGGACGAGAATGTTGCCGCGCGTGGAAGCGCCGAGCCAGATGTCGCCGATGGGGGCGGCCTGCTTGACCGGTTTCGTGGCGCGTTCGGAGAGGATGTCGAGAATGGGCTTGACTTCCCGCTCTTCCGCGGTGAGCATGATGGCGAGGATTCGGGGCGTCATGCGTGGACTTCCTTCCATTCGGCGCGTTTGGCGAGCATGGCGGCGACGGCGGACTGTGCGGCTTCGAGGCTGTGGTGGGCGCCCCATCCGCATTGGACGACGTTGGCGGCGGGAACCTCGGTGGCTGCGAGAATGTCCGTGAAGGTGGCGGCGACAAGTTCGGCGACGGCGTCGATATCGGGTTCCGCGGCGAGGATAAGATAGAAGCCTGTCTGGCAGCCGAAGGGGGAGAAGTCGATGACGTTGTCCGCATGGTTGCGCGCGTATTCGGCAAAGCAGTGCTCGATGGAGTGAATCGCGTCCATTTCGAGATGCTCGGCGTTGGGCTGGCAGAATCGCACGTCGTACTTGGTGAGGATGTCGCCGTGCGGCAGGCGCTTGACGGCGGCGATGCGGAGGTAGGGGGCGCGAACCTTCGTGTGGTCCAGGTGGAAGGATTCGACGTTTGTCTTGTCCATGAGGCTCCCAATGCTTCGTCTTCGTCCGATGTTCTCTTTTATATCATGCCATCTCGATTTTGAGGAGATGTGCGGGGGCGGGTTGAACGCGTCTGTCGTGCGTGCGTGCGGTGTCGGGATGCCTGCCTTGTGCCGCTCGGCGACCTGCGCGGGTGGGTTCGGGGCGACGGGCCGGCGCGGATTCTCGCCGGTTGGAGCGGCTATGCGGCATGGCGCGAGCGTGTTTCCGGCAAGGAGTTCGACGCGGGTTTTTCCTGGTTGCGTTTGCGGGGCGGCGGGAGCGCACCGTCCATTCGGAGGGGGAGCGACGTGGGTTTTCCCGTATGGCGGATCATTCAGGCTTTTTTCAGGTTCGTGTGAGTATACTCGGGGGGCCAACCGCAATCGGGCGGCTTGTGTCGGATTTGTTCCGGCGTTGTGTGTGCTGGGTCGCCTGATTGAGGGAGGTCCGCCTTCGGGCGGGGCCGGAACCCGGACTCCCGTGTCTTTTTCCCTTCAGCACGGTCGAGATGAAGGTGTCGGTCGCACGGCGGGCGGCGATGCGTGGATCGCCGCCCGCCGCTTGTCTTGCCCGGCTCGGGCGTGCGAACGTCCCATGCGGGCGAAAGGGCTGTTTCATGCGGGCGCGCCCGTTGCCGCAAAGGGGACGGTCCCCAATGCGACGCCGGTCTCCCCCTGGCGTATCAAAGGGGTCTGACCCCTTTGATACGCTCCTGGCGACGCGGGGCGTGTCAGCGGGCCTTCTGGCATGCGGGGCACAGGCCCCAATAGATGACTTCCGCCTCGTCGATGTCGAAACCGTGGCAGTCGGAAGCCTGGAGGCAAGGCGTGTAGCCCGTCGCGCACGGAACGTCGAGAATCGTCCCGCATTCGCGGCATGACACGTGGTGATGGTTGTCGCCACGTTCGATCTCGTACAGGGCGACGGAGCCGTTCGGCTTCACCTCGCGCAGGATCCGGGCCTGCGTCAGGGCGTGGACGATGTCGTAGATGGCCTGCGTGGATACCGAACCAATACGCTTCGTCACACGGCCGCGAAGCTCGTCGGCGCTGACATGCCCGCCCGCCGAGACTTCCTCGAGCACCGCAAGGCGGGGCCTTGTGACCCGAAGATTGGCCGAGCGCAGACATTGTGTGAAATCGGTATCCATGTTCTCGATTATTCCCCGATTTACTGGCATGGGTCAAGATAGCAAGTGGCGCATCTCATATGAAAATGGCCGAATGCGGGCCTGTCCTTCCAAACGCAGGGAAAAATCGGCCAAAGGTCCCACGCCTTCTGCCGTCGTCAGGAAACTCCCAGAAAACTCACCGGAAAGCGTCAGAACCCTGGCCAATACTCGGAGCATCGCGAGGCGGCGGCATCGGCCACGGCCGCCCCGCAGGAAAACGCCAAGAGACGCCCGCCGCGGCGGGCCCAGCAAGGAGCAAACAATGGACCTCACGATGTTCGCGGTCGACCTCGTCGCCATCTCCATCCTCACCTTCGCCATCTACCTCCCGCGCCACCCGAGAAAGGATCTCGCCGTCGCCCTCCTCGGCGTCAACATCGGCGTGCTCGCGGTCACGACCGCGCTCGCAAACTCCACCGTCGGCGCCGGCCTCGGCCTTGGCCTCTTCGGCGTCCTCTCCATCATCCGCCTGCGCTCCGACGAACTCAAGCAGACCGAAATCGCCTACTACTTCGCCGCCCTCGCCATCGGCCTCATCGGCGGCCTGTCCTCCATGCCCGTGCTCTACGGAGCCGGCCTCATCGGCGCGATCGTTGCCGTGCTCGCCGTCGTCGACGCCCCCTTCATGATGCGCGGCTCGCGCCAGCTCACCATGACCCTCGACCGCGCAATGGCCGACATCGACGAAATCAAGGCCTACATCGAACGTACCACCGGCATGACCGTGCGCGAAGTCAACATCGCCGAAATCGACTACGTAGAGGACTCGACCCTCGTCGACGCCCGCTGCGTCGCCCGCAAAGGCGCGCCCGCAACCGCCCGCGACGTCGCCGCGGCAGTCCGCTGAGACGCCCGCACGCCGAAAGACCAGCCCGAACGCACCCAAGGAGACCCCCATGAGCATCCAGGCCCTCGCCGCCAACGTCGCCCCGCTCGAAACGGACCACCCCTTCGCCGAACCGGCCGGCCCCATCGAAACCGCCGCCGGCACCCTCGACGCCGTCAGCCTCGCCGGGCTTGCGGACGAGGCCGCCCTCCTCAAGCGCGTCGACCGCAAATACATGGCAAGTCCCGAACAGGCCGGCGCCCTCGTCGCCCTCCTCGGAGTCCGCGGGGCCCGCGCTCTCGACATCGACGGCCGGCGCCACTTCCGCTACCTCTCCGACTACTTCGACACCGCCGACCGCCGGCTCCACCACGACGCCGTGTCCAAGCGCCGCCGCCGCTTCAAGGTTCGCGAACGCATCTACCTCGACTCCGGACTCCGCTTCGTCGAAGTCAAGACCCGCAGCGGGCGCGGCCACAACGTCAAGGACCGCCTCGAACTCGACCCGGTCGGCCCCGCCGCCTGCCGCGTGCTCGCCGAGGGCTACCCGCTGCCCTACTCCTACTCCTTCGAGAGCACCGGCGCCGGCGACTGGATTGCCGCCCGGCTCGAAGAACGCGGCGCGGTTGGTCCCGGCGACGGCGTGCGCATCGTCGGCGAACTGCTGCCGACCGCCCGCACCCGCTGCGTCCGCACCACGCTGCTGCTGCCCGAATCCTCCCGCCTCACCATCGACACCGAGCTGTCTGTTGCGCCGCTTTATGGCGAGCGCGAGGAGGTGGGCGTGCCCTTCGTCGTCATTGAAACGAAATCGAACGGACGGGCTTGCGACGCCGACCGGATCCTGTGGAGCTGGGGCGTGCGCCCGGCGAAGGTGTCCAAATCCGGGCTTGCAATGGCCCTCGGCCACGGGGAGCGCGCGAACAAGTGGACCCGGGCGCTGCGGGCCGTGGGTTCGGGGGCGTGAGCGCGCGCAACCTTGCGAAAACGCGCATCCGTGTACGTTCGGTGGTGCAAATGCGCGTGTTGGCAAGGTTGCGCCTGGCGCGATTCGGGGCGTGGAGGGCGACGCGCCAAAGTTGTAACAAATCCAGATAAAGGGCCTTTGCGTGTTGCTTGGACAAGTTCTCCACATGTGTGGAAAATCGCGGGGAAAAGCGCACAGGGGTGTGACTGGCAGGGGTTCACAAGGTGTGGATATGTGGATATTGTGTATTTGTGCAGGTAGACGAGGTGTCATGCCTCCGCGATTGCCGTGGCGGATTCGCTGCGGGAGCGGTGTTCGGCGGCGGATGTTCCGGCATTCTGGCGGCTGGCGGGCCGTTTCGGGGCGGGTGTGCGCGGGCTGGGCAAAAAATCCCCGATTTTGTTTTGGAGCGCATCGCACAATGGTTGCGCACCGGCGAAGCGGCCCCGTCAATGCCGTTTCCTCCGTTTTTCGGCTGGTTCCCCGGCGGTATCTGTCGGGCGGCGCGAACGGTCGCCTTGCCGGTGTCCAGCTTTGGCCATGTCCGTTCCGCCGACCGTCTCTGTGGGCGGGGCGGGGGAATAGCGAATCGGAAAGGAGGGGGTTTTCCCGAATCTGTCCACCTGGCGAGCAGGTTCGTCCACAAGGGGGTGGAAAACGCCGATGCCGTCCCTGTGCGAGAATCCATGAAGCACTACATGTGGGGGTGATGCGCGGAGCTCCCCACAAGGTGTAGTGTTCAGGTCAGTGCCGCGCTGGCGGCTCGAAACGAAAGGAAAGCGAAAAAGGACGCATGCGCAAGCGTGCGCTTCGCGGTCCGTCGGCCTGCCTGATTGGGAGATTCGGCGCGGCCGTGCAGAAAGGAGAACGATGGATGTGAGCATCGTCGTCTATACGAAGAACAACTGCGTGCAGTGCAATGCGACGAAGCGCGCCCTGGGCAAGTACGGTCTCGACTTCGAGGAAATCAACCTCGACGCGGATGGCGAAGCCCTCGAAGCCGTCAAGGAGCTTGGCTACCTTCAGGCCCCCGTCGTCATGGCGAACGGCGAGCACTGGGCGGGCTTCCGCCCCGACAAGCTCAAGGCGCTCGCTGCCGCGCAGGCGGCAGTCGGGGCTGCGAGGGCCTGAAAGGCTTCGCACGGCGAATCTTCGGCCCTCCCTGCCGCCCGGGCGGGCAAGGACGGGGCGGAGAAGCCTGCGTGGCCTGAAAAGCGGGCAGTCCAGGCGGCCGGATGGCGTCCGCCGCATCGTACCCGTACGCTCGCGGCGGCTGCCATCCGAACCGCGCAGGAAACGACAAGGAAACGGAAAACGAAGAACAGGGGACAGGAAGGAGAGGACCCGATGGGTCATGCCGCTCAGGAGAATGCCGACGAAACCGCGCCGACGCGCGGAGCCGTCGTCTACTTCTCCTCCGCCACGGAAAACACGAAAAGATTCGTGGAGAAACTTGGCGTGCGTTCCTACCGCATCCCTTTGCGGCCGGGCGAAGAACCCCTCGTCGTCGACGAGGAATACGTGCTCGTCTGCCCCACCTACGGGGGCGGCTCCGTCAAGGGCGCCGTGCCCAGGCAGGTCGTCAGGTTCCTCAACGACGAGCGCAACCGCTCCCTCATCCGCGGGGTCATCTCCAGCGGAAACACCAATTTCGGCACCGCCTACTGCATCGCCGGGGACATCGTCTCCGCCAAATGCCAAGTGCCGCACATGTACAAGTTCGAGCTTCTCGGCACCCCCCGGGACGTCGAGAAAGTCAAGGAAGGGCTGAAAGAGTTTTGGCGGCAACGACACTGACGGATACGGGCGAAGAAAACTATCGCGCGCCCCACGAGGACTACCATGCCCTCAACGCGAAGCTGAACCTGTACGGCGAGGACGGCAAGATCCAGTTCGACGCCGACCGCGAAGCGGCGCGCCAGTACTTCCTCCAGCACGTCAACAACAACACCGTCTTCTTCCACGACCTCGAAGAGAAGCTGCGCTACCTCGTCGAAGAAGGATACTACGAGCCCGAAGTCCTCGGGCAGTACTCCTTCGAGTTCGTCAAGTCCCTCTTCAAGAAGGCCTACGCGCACAAGTTCCGCTTCCCGACCTTCCTCGGGGCCTTCAAGTACTACACGTCGTACACGCTCAAGACCTTCGACGGCACCCGCTACCTCGAACGCTACGAGGACCGCGTGTGCATGGTCTCCCTCTACCTCGCCCGCGGCGACGAACAGCTCGCCGAAGACATCATGGAAGAAATCCTCGCCGGCCGCTTCCAGCCGGCCACCCCCACCTTCCTCAACGCCGGAAAAAAGGCGCGCGGCGAACTCGTCTCCTGCTTCCTCCTGCGCGTCGAAGACAACATGGAATCGATCGCGCGCGGCATCAACTCCGCGCTCCAGCTGTCCAAGCGCGGCGGCGGCGTCGCCCTCAACCTCACAAACCTGCGCGAACAGGGCGCCCCCATCAAGCGCATCGAAAACCAGTCCTCCGGCGTCAACCCCGTCATGAAACTGCTTGAGGACTCCTTCTCCTACGCCAACCAGCTCGGGGCGCGCCAAGGCGCCGGCGCCGTCTACCTGCACGCCCACCACCCCGACATCATGCGCTTCCTCGACTCCAAGCGCGAAAACGCCGACGAGAAAATCCGCATCAAGACCCTCTCCCTCGGCGTCGTCATCCCCGACATCACCTTCGAGCTGGCGAAGAACAACGAGGACATGTACCTCTTCTCGCCCTACGACGTCGAGCGCGTCTACGGCATGCCCTTCTCCGACATCTCCGTCACCGAGAAGTACCGCGACATGGTCGACGACAGGCGCATCCGCAAGTCCAAGATCAACGCGCGCCAGTTCTTCCAGACCCTCGCCGAAATCCAGTTTGAATCCGGCTATCCCTACATCGTCTTCGAGGATACCGTCAACAAGGCCAACCCCGTCAAGGGCAAGGTCACGATGTCGAACCTGTGCTCCGAAATCCTTCAGGTCTCCGAAGCCTCCACCTACAGGCCGGACCTCTCCTACGACCACGTCGGCAAGGACATCTCCTGCAACCTCGGCTCCCTCAACATCGCCAAGGCAATGGACTCGCCGGACTTCACGAAGACAATCTCCGTCGCGATCCGCGCGCTGACCTCCGTGTCCGACATGACGAACATCGAATCGGTGCCCTCCATCGCGCGCGGCAACGACATGTCCCACGCCGTCGGTCTGGGCCAGATGAACCTGCACGGCTACCTCGGACGCGAACGGATCCGCTACGGCTCCGAAGAAGCCCTCGACTTCACGAACATGTACTTCTACACGGTGCTCTACAACGCCATCAAGGCGTCGACGGAAATCGCGAAGGAACGCGGCGTGACGTTCGAGGGCTTCGAGGAATCCAAATACGGCACCGGCGAGTTCTTCGACAAGTACACCGAGCAGACGTGGGAACCCGCCACCGGGCGCGTGCGCGAACTCTTCGCGAACGTCCACATCCCCACCCGCGAAGACTGGCTCCGGCTCAAGGCCGACGTCGCCCGGTACGGCATGTACAACCAGAACCTACAGGCCGTGCCGCCCACAGGCTCGATCTCGTACATCAACAACTCGACATCCTCGATCCATCCGATCGTGTCCAAGATCGAAATCCGCAAGGAAGGCAAGATCGGGCGCGTGTACTACCCG
>CACYEE010000052.1 GCA_902773415.1 uncultured Actinomyces sp. | reverse complement strand
CGCCGAGTTCTTCGAGGGGCGCGACGACGTGCCGATGATTGGCGTATCGAACCACAACCTTGCCGAGATCAAAGAAGCCGATGCGATCTTGCGTGAGCATGGCCTGAAACTTGGTGCCGTGCAAAACCACCTGAGCCTCGTCAACCGCAGCTCCATTGATTCGGGCATCCTCGACTGGTGCCGGGAAAACGACGTGGTTTTCTTTTCGTACATGGTGCTTGAGCAGGGTGCGCTGGCAGGCAAGTACGACACGGCCCATCCAATGCCGGAAGGATCGGCCCGCGCGGCTACGTACAACCCCGTACTCGACAAGCTCGAGATTCTCAACGCCAAACTTGCCGAAATCGCCAAGGCGCACGGCGTAGGCATCGCGCAGGTGCCGGTGGCCTGGGCCATCATGAAGGGCACGCTTCCCATCGTGGGCGTGACCACGGAGCGCCACGTGGCCGACGCCGCCGCAGCGGCAGCCGTCGAACTTGCCGACGCCGAGGTTGGCGAGCTTGAGCAGCTTGCGGACACGCTCGGCATCGACGCGATTCGCTTCTGGGAAAAAGTGATGGACTGAGGGCAGACGAAGAAAGGCTATCGGACATGAAGAACGTGTTGGTTGTTTCCGGGCATCCGCGCCTCGACGACGATTCGGTGGTGAACAAGGCTATTGTCGAGGAACTGGCGAAGATCGAAGGATATGCTGTCGACCGGCTCGACGCGCTCTACCCTGATTTCCGCTTCGACGTGGCGGCCGAGCAGGCCAAGCTCATGGAGGCAGACGTCATCGTGTTGCAGTATCCGGTGTTCTGGTACGGCATGCCGGCCCTGCTGCAAAAGTGGATGGAAGACGTGTTCGAGCACGGTTTCTCTCACGGAAGCTCCGGCAAAGCGCTCGTGGGCAAAGAGCTTGTCGTGTCGATGACCATCGGCGCGCCCCGCGAAGCCTACGGCGAGGGCGCGGCTGTTCACGTCGAGGATTTGCTGCTTCCCGTCAAGGGTGCCTGTGCTCTCACGGGCATGGAGTTTGCCGGGTTTGAGTGCACCTACGGTGTGTCCTACTTGAGCCGCGTGACCGACGGTGCGCGCCAGGATATGGAAAAGGCGGGCCGCGAGCAGGCCGTCCGCGTGACCGAGCTTGTCGAGAAACTGGATGCCTGATGCTGGCGGACGGCCCTGCCGGCTAGGCTTAGGTTGGCGGCAGGGCCGTCGGTAATGCTTGCCGGTTCGGTTGGCGGCAGGGCGGTTGGCAATGCCTGCCGCCAACGCGGCCGGAAAGGAATGCCTGGCGCCAGAGAATGTCTGACGCCGAAGGTGGCGCTACATGGAAAAGATGCATGCAGAGGATGGGAGAAGCGACAGCTCGGCTCGGGATGTCAGCTTCAGCTATCCGCTTCCATGTGAAAACGGGCTCATTCCCGGCCAGGGGCGTTCGAGCGACGGGTGGCGCCTGTTTGACGAGTACGAGCTCACGCGGATTCGCTTCGTTGAACGGCTGGCGGTGCCGGGGCGTCGAGGAGATTCGCGAGTGCCTCGGCCTGCATACGGATGGCGACTCCACCATCGGGGAATGCCGCCGCATCGTCTACGAGCGGCGCGCCGCCATCGATTCGCGGCTTAAGGAATTGAAGCTCGCGCGCGACTTCATCGAATGCAAGTGCTGGTTCTGCGACCTGGCGAGCGAGGCCGACTGGGCGGCGCGCAGCCGACGGGGAGCTGTACGGACCGCGGCGGCTTGCGTCGCCTTCGCGGGCGAAAGGGGCGAGGAGTGGGCCGTCCCGTAGGATTGGGATTTGGATTCCTGCCGGCGTTGCCGGTTGGATGCCGAAGGAGGAAACGATGGCTTTTGACTACAAGAAGGAATGCAAGGGGCTGTATCGGCCGTCTCGCAAGCCGGCAATCGTGACGGTGCCGGCAATGAGCTTCGTGGCCGTGCGCGGATCGGGCGATCCGAACGACGCGGAGGGCGAGTATCAGCATGCGCTGAATGTGCTGTATGGGATTGCCTACACAATCAAGATGTCGAAGAAGGGGGCGCGAGGAATCGAGGGATATTTCGATTTCGTCGTTCCGCCGCTTGAGGGGTTCTGGTGGCAGGAGGGCGTGGACGGCGTGGACTACGGGCGCAAGGGCGCCTTCGAGTGGATTTCGGCAATCCGCCTTCCGGAGTTTGTGGGCGAAGAGGATTTTGCTTGGGCGGTCGAGGAAACGACGCGGAAGAAGAAGGCGGATTTTTCGTCGGCGCGGCTTGTGCGGATCGAGGAGGGCCTGTGCGTGCAGGCCATGCATGTCGGTCCCTACGACGAGGAGCCGGCGACGGTCGAGGCCATGCATGCCTTTGCCGAGCGAGAGGGCTACGTGCCGGATCTTTGCGACGAGCGGCGTCACCACGAGATTTACCTGTCGGATGCGAGGCGCACCGCTCCCGAGAAGCTCAAGACCGTTATCCGCCATCCCGTTCGGCCTGCGACAGCGTGACACTGGGGTCAGAGCTTCGCGTGACAGAGGGGCCAGACCCCGAACCGTGACAGCGGG
>CACYEE010000051.1 GCA_902773415.1 uncultured Actinomyces sp. | reverse complement strand
CGCACGAACATGGCGTTGGAGACCTGCGCGACCTTCCGGGACAAGAAGCTCCGTCCTTTCCTGATGCGGGAAATGGATCCAGATGGCAAGGCAACGGCCGACGACCGCAAGGTCCTTGACGCCGCCATAGACCATATCTGGGGCGTGAACGGCTATCGGACTTTCGGAGATCGGAATCGTTTCGCGGAAATTGTCGGGCGTACGGCGAAGAAGCCGTTTGCCGACATGACGAAAGCTTTTATCGACAAGAAGGACCTCGCGAACACCACGGTCGCCTGGCTTGAATCCGGCAAGTTCTCCGGCGAAGACATGCGATGCGTGTTCTGGACGCTGCGCACCCATGTGAACTTCGGCAGCACGAACATCCTTGCGCAGCTTGAGAAGGCATCCGTGGACGAATGGCTCAAACTCCTGTGGCGGATAAAAGTCGAGAGAGATGCCGCTTGGAAGGCGCGTGGCGGCGGTTACGCAAACACGGTGAGCGAAGACGGATGGAACGGGTACAAGGCGCATGGCGACGCATGCCGGGCCGCATTCAAGCGCGCCATGGAATTGCACCCCTATCCCGAGGCGGCGTATCTGTTCTCGACGCTGGGGCCGTTCGATGACGAGGTGTTCACGTCCGCGACTGCGGCGCAGGCCGACTTCCTTTCCTTTTACGACAAGTATCTGTGGTACAACTGCTACCCGCGCTGGTGTGGCTCCCTCGACAAGATGAAGGCCTTCGCCGAGCGCTGCTACGAGACGAAGCGGCATGACACGATGATTCCGCTCTTCTACGCCGAGGCGCTGCTGCGGATGGTCAAGGACGCGGGCATGACGAACGAGGACTACTTCCGCGACCGTCAGGACGAGCTGGACAAGATACTTGAGGTGTCCCTGCCGCAGATCGCCGGCAAAAGCGCCTTCCCCAGCAGGCGCCAATACGCCGGCGCCTTCGCCACGCTTGCCTATTCGCTCAAGGGCGACTGGGAGAAGGCGGGCGAGACGTTCAGGTCGTTTGGCCACCGCACGTTCCCGAACGGCATCTATAGGGTGATCGGCGGCTTCGCCGCATGGTGGAGAACGTGGGACGGCATATCGGGGAAGAACCGCAAGGAGTTCCAGCGCCTGCATAAGCTCTATGTCGCGGGCGACTACGCGGCGTTCGTGACGTCGCTTGAGAATCTGCGGAAGAAGGCGAAGTTCGATCGGGGCGAGCGGGTGTACGCCGACGAGATGGAGGTGTCCGCACGGATGAAGACGGATTTCCCGGGCGGAAAGCCCGTCGTGGCGTCGTTCCCGAAGGACAAGACATGGTGGCTCACCTACGACGGCAGATGGCAGATGAACGGGGAGTATGCGTTCTACGACGGTGCCTATCGTCCGTCCTGCAACCTTGAATGGGCGGTGGACGTGCCGGGTGAGTTCCGGATGGAAATCGAGATCGCGCCGAACGGAAAGAAGGACGCTTGGCGTTTCGACTTCTGCCAGAAGCCGTCCGACCCCGCCCTGTTCAGCCGCGGCGACTATCCGTTCCTGATGCTTCACTTCTCGAAAGACGGTGCGACGGCGGCGTTTGGCGAATGGCAAGAAGTGAAAGACGGCGGTTCCGGCAAGAGGGAAAAGTTCGCATGTTCGGGCGGAAGCGTGCGCCTTGTTGCCATCTACAAAGGAGGGAAGGCGTCGTTCTTCGTGAACGGAGCGGAGAAGCCGATTATCGAAACGGAAGCCCATTCCCGCATCTTGAGACTTGTCAAGGAAGGGCGTATGCAGTTCAACGGCTCCGGGGCACGTCTGCTCTCCATGAAGATCATGCGCCCGTGAGCTGGTCAAGAGAAAATCTGATATAATACACAACCATGGCCCAAGCGGAACTTCTAGCGGAAGACTACAAGGTGAACCTCGAGATCTTCGAGGGTCCCCTTGATTTGCTTCTGTATCTCATCCGCCGCGAGGAGCTGGAGATCTACGACATCCCGATCGGGCGCATCACCGAGCAGTACATGCAGTACCTCGACCT
>CACYEE010000050.1 GCA_902773415.1 uncultured Actinomyces sp. | reverse complement strand
TCGATCGGGGCGCCGGCCATGACGGGTCCGAGAAGCGTCCCGATGTCGAGGCCGGTGCAGGCGGTGTTCGATGCCGCGCCGCTCGACGGGCGGCCCCATCGCGAGGGCCTGGACAAGCGGAATGGCGGTGCCGATGCCAAGGCCGTGGACGAGGCGGACGGCAAGCATGTTCCATTGCTTGCCCCTCCTTCCGACCGGTTCTCCGGGTCCATGCCGCAAGTCCGGTGTCGGAAGGGGGACAGGCCAGCGTCGTTTGGGGGCGCTCCCCCTTGCGACACTACGAGGCGAGCGAAGCGCCGCCGGCACCCTGGACGCCCGGAACCTCCGGAATCGTCGCGAAGCCGCGGGCCAGCTCCTCGTCGCTCGGAATGTGGTCGGTCATCTCGCCGTTCTTGAAGGCCTCGTAGGCGTACATGTCGAAATAGCCGGTGCCGGTCAGGCCGAAAAGGATGACCTTCTCCTGGCCCGTCTCGGCGCAGCGCCTGGCCTCCTCGATTGCGGCCCAGATCGCGTGCGCGCTTTCGGGCGCGGGAAGGATCGTCTCAAGCCTGGCGAACTCGACGGCGGCGGCGAACACGTCGGTCTGCCTGACGGACACCGCCTCGAGGTAGCCGTCGTGCTTGAGCTGGGACACGATCGGGCTCATGCCGTGGTACCTGAGTCCTCCGGCATGGTCGGGGCTGGGAATGAAGCCGTTGCCGAGGGTATGCATCTTCACCAGCGGCGCCGTCTTGCCGGTGTCGGCGAAGTCGTAGGCGAAGCGGCCGCGCGTCAGGCTCGGGCAGCTCGCCGGCTCGACCGCCACGAAACGGGTGTCGGGCCTGGCGCCGGTGAGCCTGTCGCGCATGAAGGGCGCGATGAGGCCGGCAAGGTTCGAGCCGCCGCCGGCGCAGCCGATGACGACATCCGGGCGGTCGCCGATCTGTTCGAGCGCCTCGTAGCTTTCCAGGCCGATGATCGACTGGTGCAGAGCGACCTGGTTGAGCACGGAACCAAGCTGGTAGCGGCCCTTGTTTTCCGGCACGTTGAGCGCCCGCTCGACCGCTTCCGAGATTGCGGTGCCGAGCGAGCCGGAACGGTTGGCTTCGTCGGCGAGCATCGCGCGCCCGATCTCCGTCTGGTCCGAGGGGCTCGGGGTCACGTTCGCGCCGAAGGTCTGCATGATGGAGCGGCGGAAAGGCTTCTGCTCGTAGCTCGCACGCACCATGAACACGTCGAGGTCGAGCCCGTAGTGGGCGGCGGCCTCGGCAAGCGCCGTGCCCCACTGGCCTGCGCCGGTTTCCGTCGTGATCGTGGTCAGGCCCTGCTCGCGCGCGAAATAGGCCTGGGCGAGCGCAGAATTGAGCTTGTGGGAGCCAGAGGTGTTGTTTCCCTCGAACTTGTAGTAGATCTTCGCCGGAGTGCCGAGAGCCTTTTCGAGGTTGTAGGCGCGGCACAGCGGGCTGGGGCGGTACACCTTGTACATTTCGCGCACGCCCTCGGGAATCTCGACGTATTCGCTGTCCGAATCGAGTTCCTGGCGCACGAGTTCGTCGGCGAAAACGGGGGCGAGCTGCTCGAAGCCCGCGATCTCGCCGGTAGGCAGGCGCATCGGTTCGGGCTTGTTCGGCATGTGCGCGCGCACGTTGTACCAGCGGGCCGGAATCTGCGATTCGCTCAGGTAGGTGCGGTAGGGCGCCTTGGCATTGGCGTTCGGCATGGGCCTTCTCCTTTTCCGTATGTCACGGATCCGAAGGCCGCCGCCCTCGAATCCTTCTCGGTTCAAGGACGGGCTTCCGGGGAAGCTCGCGGTGCCACCTTGATTCACGTCGCGCTTCATGCGAGGCGCGCCATGCGCTTACGGGATTGTCGTGCGACGACGTCGCCCTCCAATCCCAGTTGGTTTTCACGCCTTGCGGTTCCTTTCGCGCGACGTGCCCTCGACGGTCCATTCGGCTTCCTGCTCTCGTCCCGGCTCCCACCGTCCCGGGCTCGCTGCACGCGCCTGGAAAGCGTACTATTCCGCGTCACTGGGCTTCGGTTCGTGCGGCCATCACCGTGTCCCCGAATCGGTGCCACGGTATCAGAACGCCCGCCGGACGCACAAGACCCGTTCCGCCATGCGGACAAGCGGGGCGACGGACGCGGTCGTCGCCCGCCTCCGCAGGCGGGGCCAAGGCGTGGCGGACACGGCGGGACCTTTGAAGAAAGCACGCGCAAACACTAGAATAAAAGCCCGTTCCAAGGAGGTGGGTCATGGGAACGCGATCCCGTGCATCCGGAATCTTCGCGCAGACCCTCGCCAGGGCGATCGAAGCGAAAGGCTACTCGCTTGCCAACTGCGTCAATGCGCTTGCGGCCAAGGGAATCGGCACGACTGCGGCAACTCTCTCCTACTGGCGTTCGGCCCGCTCCCTGCCCTACCGCAAATCCTCCCTCGCTACCGTCGTCGCCCTCGAGGAAATCCTCGATGCCCCTGCCGGATCCTTCGCTTCGGCCCTCGACGAGGACATCCAGGCGGCACGCCGGTCCTCGCAATCGGAATCCGGCCCCCTCGCAAACGCGCCCCAGAATCTCGACACGGAAGTCCTGCGCAATTTCGGCGGCCTCGACGCCCTGACCGACTGGCAGGGCGAGGCCTTTCGCGAAGTCCTCGAGGAGGAGATTCGGGTTTCCGCGGATTTTCGGAAGGTCGACGCCAAGATTACGCTGCTTGTCCGGATTCCCGGCTCGCGCACCGCCCCGACCCTTCACGTCTCAAGTTTCTGGTACAACGACACCCCGCCCCGCGAGAACGACATCGGCGTCTACGGGATCTCCGGGGCCGACATCGGCCAGACCGTCACCGAGGTGCATGACGAAGGAATCTCGAAGACCACGACCCTGCTCCTTCCGGGAGGCCTTTCGCCCGACGCGCTGCATCGTGTCCACTACGAACAGGGGTACGTGTCTCCCAGGCCCGTCGACGTTGCCGCCCTGCGTGCCTTCGCGTGGCCCCTCCGCTTCTACACCGGCCGCCTCACCTTCGAGGGGGACATGCCCGAGTGGGTCGAATGGAAGGTCTCCAGGACGGACCGGCGCGGCCGGCTCACCGAACAGACCATCACCGAGAAGCGCCTGACCCCCATCAACAACACGGTTCAGGCCTCTATCGAGAACATCTCGAACGCCGTCACCTCCTTCTCCTGGCAGCGATTGGACTGACGCCTCCGCCGCTCCCCCGCGAGAACATGCCCGCTGCCGGATGGGAAAAGGGGACAGGCCAGGCGGGATTCGGGGACAGCGACGAGCGGAAGGTCCGCGAGCCTGCTCGGGCAAGACCGGAGCGAGGAAGCCGTGGCCGGCAGGCCGCCTCTGCCTGCGGCGGCTTCCCGGCCTCGCTGCGAGAGGAAGCGACGCGAAGCGTATCAATGGGGTCAGACCCCTTTGATACGCCGGATTGGGGACAGTCCCCTTTGCTGCGGCAGTCGGAAGGGCGGCGCCGCTGCGAGAGGAAGCGACGCGACCGACCGAACACGGCCCCGGTCTCGCCCCGGGTTTCCCGCGCACACCGGCGGCGCGCAGGCGTCACACGAGCCCGAAACGGGCAAAGGCAGCGGCAAGGCCGTCGTCCCAGATGCCGGTCGTTGTCCATGTGGCAGCGGCCTTGACGTTGTCGTTGCCGTTGCCCATCGCCACCGAGATGTCGGCTGCGCGCAGCATCGGAAGGTCGTTGTCCGAATCCCCGACGGCCATCGTGCGCCATCCCTCGCCGAGGTATTCGCGCACCGCGTCGATGGCGCTCGCCTTCGTCACGCCCTCCACGGTCACTTCGGCCTTGTCCGCGCCGGCCTGCGTGAGGCCGAGTCCGGCCGGCAGAAACGGGGCAAGCTCCGAATAATGGACCACGCCGGAATGGATGAACAGCTTGTTGATTCCGGAGAGGTCTTCGGCGCGCGGGTCGCCAAGCTCGCCGAAAGCGGCGACGGGATCGTCCGTTCCCGCCGAGACTTCGGCAAGGAACCGCTCCCAGCTCGGCCGGTCGTTGATTCGGAACCACGAGCGGTCGGCTCCTTCGAGGTTGTAGTTGAAACGGTGGGCGTCGAGCAGGCCGATCAGTTCGAGGACGCGCTCGGCCCCCATCTTGATGTCGACGAGGGTATGCCCGTCGATCGTGACTTCGGAGCCGGCACCGAGGCAGAAGCCGTCGAACAGGCCGTCCATCGGCGGGATTCCCGAGCGGGTACGGCCCGTATTGACCAGCACCTTGTGTCCGTTTGCGCGTGCCTGGACGATCGCCTCGCGCGCCGAGCCCGGGATGCGTCCCCATTCCCAGAACGTGCCGTCGAGGTCTACGAATGCTGCCGTCTTCATTGCCTTGCCTTTCCCAGCGCCGAAGGGCTGGCGCTGCCGTTCCAGTCTATCGGGCCTTGCCGCGGCGAACGCGTATCAACGGGGTCAGACCCCTTTGATACGCCGGATGTGGCCGGCAGGCCGCCTCTGCCTGCGGCGGCTTCCCGGCCTCGGGCATGAATGCGGGCATTCGCGCCTCTCGGCCCGCCTCGCTGCGAAAGGAAGCGAAACGAGCGAACACGGTCCCCGGTTCTCGTCCCGGCGGCGGATGCGCCCTTACGAGACAGCCCGTTGGCCCGGCCCCTTTTCTCGCCTGACCCGTCCCATTTTCGTTGGCGACGCGAAGCGTATCAATGGGGTCAGACCCCTTTGATACGCCGGACGCCACCGCAAACGACATGCACCACAACCCCGTCACCGGATTCCGCTCCTTCAGCGCCGGAACCCGCCTCGAAATCATCACCCATCCGGCCGCCGTCGACACGCCGAAGGAACCACTGCGCACCGGCTACGCCCACCTCGCCTTCTCCCTCGCAAGCGCCGAAGCCGTCGACGCCCTCCACGCCGTCGCCTCAAGTCCGCGCACCACCGGCGACGGCTACTACGAAAGCGTCGTCGTCGCCACCGAAAACAACCTCACCGAACTGACAGCGTAGGCGCCAAACGCCCACGGCAAGCCCGCATTCGAGCCTTCGGGCTCAGATTCTCGTCGCCTTCCTGCCATACAATGGCGGCAGGGAATCCAAGGAGGGCGGCAATGGGGCGCAACCGCATACCGGCAGGCTGGATCCGCACTGCGCTCGCACGCGCCCGGCCCTACCTTCAGGCCATGCCCGTCATCCTTCTGCTCCAGATCGCCACCACGATCATGCTGGTGGCGGCAATCTTCGCCTTCGGTGCCGCCGCCCGCGAACTGTTCGCCGTCGGCAAGAGCGTGACGGACGCCGCCGGAAGCTACGGCTCGGCCCTTCGCGCCATCGGAGGCTGGATTCTGCTCGCCGCGCTTCTCGCCGTCGTTCTCGCCGCCCTCGGAATCGACCTCTGCGCAAAGACCGCCTTCGCCGGGCAGATGGTCCGCGGCCACCGGCTCTCCATCAGCCAGGCCTTCGCCGACGCCGTGCGCGCCCTCCCCCGCTTCCTCACGCCCGCCGGCACCGCAATCCTCGCCTACGTCGCCGCGGTCGTCCCGGTACTTGGCGTCGGCATCACGCTCTCCTTCGCCGAAAAGCTCCCCCTGCCGGCCTTCCTCGGCGTACTCCTCGGCTCGAAAAGCCTCTGCCTCGCCATCTACACGCTCGTCGTCGCCGCATTTGCCGCCCTCGGATTCTTCGGAATCCTCACCTTTCAGGGCATCGTGCTCCACGCCGAAACCCCGCGCGAGGCCTTTGTCCGTTCGCGTCGCCTCATGGGCAGGAACTGGCCCCGGTTCCTCCTGAGCACCGCCCGTTTCGCCCTGTGGAACCTCGTCCTCACCCTGCCCGTCTGGCTCGCGACCTTCGGCCTGCCCATCGCCGTCGCCTTCCGCGAAGGCCTCGGCGCGGCCACCCCCAGCCCCGAAGCCTTCTGGATCATGCTGGCAAGCCTCGCCGGCGCCGCCGTGTCGATTCTTCTCGCCTCCTTCACCTCGCCCTTCATGGCAATCAAGCTCACCCAGCTCCACGAATCCTTCTCGCGCGGCACGACCGTCACGATTCCCGCCCAGAACACGCCCGCATGGCTCTGGCCTGCGGCGCTCGGAGTCGTCGCCGCCTCGGTTCTCGCCCTGTTCGGAGCCGCCCGCACGGGAATCGCAAGTTTCGACGACCTCTTCCCCGCCACGCCCGGCACGCGCATCGTTGCCGACGAACGCGGCACGGATACGGCCCGCGCCAGCCCCGAAAGCCTGCGCAAGAACGCCGCCGAAGGGGCCGACGGGGTTCTCCTCTCCCTCCGGCTCGCGAAAGACGGCCGGTACGTTGCCGGAGACGACGCGGACTTCGACGACATGCTTGCCGCCGCCCGCGACGAAGGACTCATGGTTTTCGTCGAGCTGGACGCGACGGCGGACACCCCGACCGCGGTCGACGGCGCCATCGCGCTCGCCGACGAGGCCGGCATGCTCTCCAGGTGCGTCTTCGTCTCCTCCTCCTACGAGGTCATCGCCGGCGTCGCGGCGAACCGTCCGGCCGCCGCCACCGGATACACGGCCTTCGCGGCCTACGCAGACGCCGCCAGCCTCCAAGCCAGCTGGCTCCTGCTCGAAGAACTCGCCGCAACCGGCGACACGCTGCTCACGGTCAAGGCCCTCGACAAGAAGGCCGCCGTGTGGACGGTCGACTCGCGCAGGTCGCTGCGCCGCCTCCTCGACTTCGACGTCGACGCCCTCATTACCAGCGACGTCGCCGCCTCGGCACGCGCCCGCGACGCCCTCGCCTCGCGCACCCGCCTCGAACGGATTGCCGACCGCGTAATCATGTTCTTCTAGGACGCCTGCGCCGACGGCACGACGCCGCGGGCATACCGGAACCGCGCCTCGCCATGCAGCGCACGAGCTCGCCGAGCGGCCCGTCGCCACGCCGAAGTTTCGCCGTGCGCGGCCGCCCGGCGCGTATCATGAACCACTGGACGGCCAACCCCGCGCCGTCGCACAGCATCGAACGGAGAACACATGCTCAACGAGACCTACACGATGAACAACGGAGTCGAGATTCCCAGGCTGGCCCTCGGCACCTGGCTGATCGACGATGCCGCCGTCGTTCCCGCAGTCAAGGCCGCCATCGGGCTCGGCTACCGCCATATCGACTCGGCGCAGGCATACGGCAACGAGCGCGGCGTCGGCCAGGCGGTGCGCGAGGCGATCGCCGAAGGAACCGCGGCGCGCGAAGACCTGTTCATCGTGTCGAAGGTGGCCGCCGAACACAAGACCTACGAGGAGGCCGCGGCCGGAATCGACGAAACCCTCGCCAAGATGGACATCGGCTACCTCGACATGATGATCATCCACTCCCCGCAGCCGTGGAAGGAAGTGAACCGGAGCGAAAACCGCTACGAAGCGGGCAACGTCGAAGCCTACCGCGCCCTCGAGGACGCGATGGCGGCCGGCAAGCTCCGCGCCATCGGCGTCTCGAACTTCGAGCCTGCCGACATCGACAACATTCTCGAAAACTGCTCGGTGAAGCCGCAGGTGAACCAGGTGCTTGCCCATATCGCCAAGACACCCTTCGAGGTGATGGACTGCTGCGCGGACAAGGGCATCCTCGTGGAAGCCTACTCCCCCATTGCCCACGGCGAGGCCGGGCGGATTCCCGCGGTCGTCGCGATGGCCGGCAAGTACGGCGTGTCGGTGGCCCAGCTGTGCATCCGCTATGTGCTCGAACTCGGAATGGTCGCCCTGCCGAAGACGGCAAACCCGGAGCACATGGCCTCCAACGCAGCCGTCGACTTCGAGATTTCCGCCAAGGACATGGAAGTTCTCAAGGCCGCCGAGCCGCTCGCGGACTACGGCGACCATTCCTTCTTCCCGGTCTTTGGCGGCAAGCTGTAGCACCCTGCCGACGGGGCCGTCCCGCAAGGGCGCGCCCGCCGTCGCGGCGAGGACAAAGGGACGGGCCAGGCGGGATTCGGGGACAGCGGCGAGCGGAAGGCAGGCCGGAGCGGGGAAGCCCGCGCAGTCCTTCCGACTGCCGCAGCAAAGGGGACTGTCCCCAATCCGGCGTATCAAAGGGGTCTGACCCCATTGATACGCGTTCGCCGCGGCAAGGCCCGATAGACTGGAACGGCAGCGCCAGCCCTTCGCCTTCGGACCCGCCGCCCCGGCCCGCTTGCGCGCACAGGCGCGTAATAATCCCCGAACGGATGCACCGCAGTCACGGCTCACGACAACGGAGGCGACATGAAAGCCAAAGGTCCGATCTTCCTGCTCGCCACCGCGGTGCTGTGGGGCATGGCCTTCGTCGCCCAGACCTCGGCCGCCGAAAGCCTGGGCCCCTTCACGTTCAACGCCTCGCGCAACGCCATCGGAATCCTTTTTCTCGCCGGGGTCATCGAATGGCGCAAGCGTACGGGCCAGGACCGCGCGCCGACCGGTGGGCGCAGGCCGAAGGAAGGAAGCGACGGCGCGCAAGTCCAGGCGTGCGCGAACATGGACGCCTCCGGGAGCGTGGACGCCCCCGCGAACCCGCAGCCCCGCGCATCCGAGGGCATGAAAGCCTCCGCGAGCCGGCCGGAATCCGCGTCGCCCCGCAACACGGGCAGCAACGGCTCGACCACGCCTGCCGGCTACACGCGCCGCACGCTCTGGATCGCGGGAATCGCCTGCGGCTTCGTGCTTTTCGCCGGAGCCTACCTTCAACAGGCCGGCATTACGGCCTACCCGAGCGAAGCGGCCGCATCCTCGCGCTCGGGTTTCGTGACGGCCACCTACATGGTGATGGTGGCCGTCATGGGAATCTTCATCGGGAAGAAACCGAGCCTGCTCGTGTGGCTCGCCGCCGGAGTCGCGCTGGCAGGCATGCATTTTCTGTGCGTGCCGCCCTCGGGCCTCGGAAGCATCTACCTCGGCGACTGGCTCGTGCTCGCTTCCGCTTTCGCCTACGCCCTGCACATTATCGTCATCGACCGGTATACGCAGGTCGACGGCGTGCGGCTCTCCCAAATCCAGCTCATCGTTTCCGGCGTCCTTTCCCTTGCGGGCGCTCTCGCCTTCGAGCATCCTTCGCCCACGGCGATCGCCTCTGCCGTCATCCCGATCCTTTACGCGGGAATCGCCTCGGACGGCATCGCCTATACGCTACAGATTATCGGCCAGCAGACTACCGACCCGACCGTCGCCTCGATCATCATGAGCCTCGAAGCCGTGTTTGCGGCGCTCGGCGGCTGGCTCGTTCTTTCCGAGCGGCTGACGCCGCTCGAACTTCTTGGATGCGCGCTCGTGCTTGCCGGCGTGATTCTCGCCCAGCTTCCCGAGTTCTCCGGGCCGGCTTCGCGCCCGTCCGCTTCGGCGGCCACGGCCTGCGCGTAACGAAGGGAGCTGTCTCATAAGGGCGCACCCGTCGGATGTCGGAAAGGGGATCGTGTCCGGCCGCTTCGCTTCCTCTCGCAGCGGCGCAGGCCTCGGGCGCGAATGCCCGCATCATGCCCGGGGCCGGGAAGCCGCCGCAGGCAGAGGCGGCCTGCCGGCTCCGGCTTGCCCGCTCCGGCCTCGCGCGGGCGCAAGCGCGCGCGAACCCTCCGCCCGTCGCTGCCCCCAATGCAACACCAGTCTGTCCCCTTTTCGACACCCGGATCTCCGACCTGCGCACACGGCTGGGGCGGGGATCGGAACGCCGCGCCGAATCCGCCCCATCCGAGTTCGAGCATCCGTGCGAGACAGCCTCGGCGGCCTCCGCTCTCTCAAGGAGCGCCGATTGGCGCAGCACCGGCAGAATCGCGTTCCGGCCAGCCGCAGGCACAGTGGCTTTCCACAGGTCTGCCGGGGCTTCCTCTCGCGGAGCTTTCACGCGCCGCTGCGGGCCGTCAGGCCCGGTTTCACGCTCGCTCCATGCGCTTTCACGCGATTCGTGCGTCGAGCGGCGCGAAGCAGACAAAGGCTTTTCGGCCAGAGGGAAGGGCGACGGCAGGACGGCGGCATGCGCGGCACCATGCGC
>CACYEE010000049.1 GCA_902773415.1 uncultured Actinomyces sp. | reverse complement strand
GCAAGCAGGCCCCCGGTCGCAGGCGCGCCCCCGAGCAGCGTACCCGTCGCGAATCCCAAGGCCGGCGCGGAATGCGCGCCTCGCGCCCGGCCCCCAAGCCGTTCACGCCCGAACAGATCGGTGCACGCCGCGCCAGCGTTCCCGCCATTTCCTACCCGCCCCTGCCCGTCTCCGAGCGTCGCGAGGAAATCGCCCGCGCAATCGCCTCGAACCAGGTGGTCATCGTCGCGGGCGAAACCGGTTCGGGCAAGACCACCCAGCTTCCGAAAATCTGCCTTGAGCTTGGCCGCGGCATCGCAGGCCTGATCGGCCACACCCAGCCGCGCCGCATCGCCGCGCGCTCCGTCGCCCAAAGAATCTCGGACGAACTCGGCGTCGAACCGGGAACCGCCGTCGGATACCAGGTGCGGTTCACGGACGAAACCTCCCCTGCCACGCTTGTCAAGCTCATGACGGACGGCATTCTGCTCGCCGAAATCCAGTCCGACCCGCTGCTGACCCGCTACGACACGCTCATTGTCGACGAAGCCCACGAACGTTCCCTGAACATCGACTTCCTTCTCGGCTATCTCGCGCGCCTGCTGCCCCGGCGCCCCGACCTCAAGCTCATCGTCACGTCGGCCACGATCGACACCGAGCGTTTCGCGAAGCATTTCGGCCCGCGCATGGCCGGCGGCCGCCCCGGCGCAAGCGCGCCGGTCATCGAGGTCTCGGGCCGCACGTACCCCGTCGAGATTCGCTATCGTCCGCTCGCGGGGGAGGGCCACGCAGGTGGTGCCGCCGGGGGTTTACGTGGCGGGTCCGAATCGCCGCAGCCAAGCATGAGGGGCGACGCCGGCCCTCGCGCCCCGCGTCGCGCAGAGGCTTCGGGCCTGGCCGACACCCCGCAGTCCCGCAACGGCCAGGCCCGCCGAAACAGCGCATCCCGCGAAACCGCAGGCACGAGGAGCACCCCCGCCCCCGGCGCGACCCCTGCCACGCCGGGCCGGGCGGAAGCCGTCGACCAGGTGACCGGCATCCTGGAGGCCGCGGACGAGCTCATGTCGGAGGGGCCGGGCGATATTCTCGTATTCCTGTCGGGCGAGGGCGAGATTCGCGATGTCCACGCGGCGTTCGCCCATGAGCTTGCCGAGCGCTGCATCGAGCCGGGCGGGCGCTCGAACATCCCGAACGCCGTCGAGGTGCTTCCGCTGTTCGCGCGGCTGTCGGCGGCCGAGCAGCAGCGCATTTTCGCTGCGCATGGCCATCGCCGCATTATCCTTGCGACGAATATCGCGGAGACTTCGCTGACGGTGCCGGGCATCCGGTACGTGATCGACGCCGGTACTGCGCGTATTTCCCGATATTCGAGCAAGACGAAGGTTCAGCGCCTGCCGATCGAGCCGGTGAGCCAGGCGAGCGCGAACCAGCGGGCGGGCCGTTGCGGCCGCGTGGCCGACGGCATTTGCATCCGCCTGTATTCCGAGGAGGATTTTGCGGCGCGCGAGGAGTTTACGCAGCCGGAGATCCAACGGACGAGCCTTGCTTCGGTGATTTTGCAGATGGTCTCGCTTGGCTTGGGCGAGATTGCGGAGTTTCCGTTCATCGATCCGCCCGATTCGCGGGCGGTGCGTGCGGGAATGCAGCTCCTTGAGGAGATTGGCGCAATCGAGACGGGGGCGCGGGGGCGCGGCCGGAGCAAGGACGGGCGCGGCGTTTTTGGCGACGACAGTCCCGCCAACGCCCCGAGCTCGCATCCCGGCAACGGCAGCAGCAATCGCGCAGCAACGCCCGGCAACACGCCAAGCAACCGCAGCCCCGCCACGGCAACCGCGAGCGCCACCACCAACGCAAGCCCGCACGCCCCCGCACAACGCTCCCCCGAACGGCACGGCCCGGCCCGCGTCGCCCACCACGACACGCCCCGGCAAGGCACGCCCCAGCACGCCCCGGAGGCAAGCCCCGCGTCGCCACACGCAAAGACGCAGGAGCGCACCGTCCCAAGCCCGCGCCTGACCCGAATCGGCTGGCAGCTTGCCCGCCTGCCAATCGACCCGCGCCTGGGCCGCATGCTTATCGAGGCCCGGCGCAACGGGTGCGCTTCGGAGGTGCTTGTGCTCGTGGCCGCGCTGTCGGTGCAGGACGTGCGCGAGCGCCCGGCCGAAAAACGCCCGCAGGCCGACCAGCTCCACGCGCGTTTCACGGCGTCGTCGTCGGATTTCCTCGCCTACCTCACGCTGTGGCGCTACCTGCGCACGCAGGCGCGCGACCTGTCCGGCTCGGCGTTCCGCCGCATGTGCCGCGGGGAGTTCCTGAACTATCTGCGCTACCGCGAATGGGCGGACGTGGTGCGCCAGCTCGAACAGATGGCGCGTCCGCTTGGCCTGGACACGCGCCCGCTGGCGATTCCGACGCCGGAGCAGGTGCGCGCGGCTGGCCGCGAGACGGACCAGAGGCTTGGGGCGGTGCCGTCTTCGGCCGCTGCGGCGCTGGCCTGCCGGGAGCTGGGGCGCAGCGCCGACACTCCGAGCGCCGACGCGATTCACAAGTCGCTCCTGGTCGGACTCCTGTCGAATCTTGGCGCTTACCGGCAGCGCACCCGCGATTTCGAGGGGGCGCGCGGTACGCATTTCGTGATCTGGCCGGGTTCGGGGCTGCATCGGCGTACGCCGGATTGGGTGATGGCGGCCGAGCTTGTGGAAACGTCGCGCCTGTTTGCGCGCACGGTGGCGGCGATTGACGGGGATTGGATCGAGCGCGCTGCGGGCGGTCTGGTCAAGCGTTCGTATTCGGAGCCGTATTGGAGCCGGCGGATGGGTGCGGCGATGTGCCGGGAGAAGGTGACCTTGTACGGGATGGTGCTTGTGGCCGATCGCGAGGTGCTTGCGGTGAAGGCGGGCACGCCTCGGGCGCGCGAGACGGCCCGCGAGATGTTCATCGAGAATGCGCTCGTGGGCGGCGATTGGCGCGAGCGGCCGGAGTTTCTGGCCCGCAACGCGGCGGCGCTGGAGGAGGCGCGCGAGACGGAGCGGCGGCTGCGCACGCATGGCCTGGTGGCCGACGAGCGGCGTCTGTTTGCGTTTTACGACGAGCGCGTGGGCGAGCAGGTGGTCTCGGCGGGGCATTTCAATTCGTGGTGGAAGAAGGAGCTTGCGGCAGGGCGCGGGGATCTGCTGGATTTCACGCAGGATTTCCTGCTTGGTTCGGCGCACGCGGGGGAGGCGGAGTTTCCGAGCGTGTGGCGTCAGGGCGAGTTCGAGTTCGACGTGTCGTATGCCTTCGATCCGGGCGGGAATGGCGACGGCGTGACGGTGGAGATTCCGGTGACGGTTCTTGGCGAGGTTCGCCCGGAGGGGTTTGACTGGCTTGTTCCGGGGATGCGTGGCGAACTGGTGCTGGGGACGATTCGGGCGCTTCCGAAGCGGGTGCGACGCGATCTTGTTCCGGCCCCGGATGTGGCGCGCGAGCTGGAGCCGATCATCTCGCGCCTTGAGAGGTCCGTGCGCGAGGACGGGGCCGCGTACCTCCCGTTTGGGGACGGCCCCCAAACGGGAGATTCCTCCGTTTCGGGGACAGGCCTCCGCTTCGGGGACGGGCCCCAAACCGGAGGCTCCTCCGCGCCGGGCACCTCGAAACCGACTCCACAAGCCGAATCGTCGTTCGCAACCCAGGCAAAAGCGCGCCTGCGCGGCGATGCACTCGACGCTCTCGCACTCGCGCTGGCCACAGAGGAAGAAAAAGCCGTCCAGGCCGCCCGCGACAGCGCAGCCCCCATCGCCATGAACGGCACTGCGTCCGGGCCCGGCAACGCCACGGGCACGGGCGCACGCACACACCGGCGCGAACCGGACTCGAACACAACCCGAGGCAACGCCCGCCCGGACCCCGCCCCGCAGACGGATGCCGGAGCAGGCACGGCGTCGCCCCAAAAAACGGGATTTTCCTTCCGCGAAGCCTTCACTCAGGCCGTGTGGCAGGCGCGCGGAATTCGGCTCGCCGACGAGGACTGGGCCGACGCGCATGTCCCTAGCCATCTGCGCATGCATTTTCGGGTACGTTCCGAGCGCGGCGCGGTGCTTGACGAATCCGATTCGCTTGAACGCTTGCAGGCCTCGCTCGCCCCGCAGCGCGCGAAAGCCGTGAAGTCGGTGGTGCGCGGAGCGGTGGCGCGTGCGCTGGACGAGGCGCATGCGGAAATTGCCGAACGCGAGCGGGCCGCGGCAAAGGCGCGCGCGGAGGCGGAAGCGACGGCAGCCGGGCTCGCGGACAGCCTTGAAGCGTCGCTTGGGGTGCCGGTGAAGCCGGGCGAGGAGCTTGGGAGCTTCCCGCAGGCCGCGATTCCGGCCTCGGTGCAGACGCAGGGCGCGCGCGGCCCGGTTCACGGTTTTCCGGCGCTGGTTCTCGCTGCGGGCGGCCCGATGCGGCATTCCGGCACGCCGCGCAATGCCGACCGGGCCCGCAATGCCGACAGGGTGCGCGGCGCAGGCCCGGGCCGCGGTTGCGTGCCGAGCGTCGAGCGGCGGGTGAGCCTGGAGATTCTGCCGAGCGCCGGCGAACAGGCGTTTGCCCACGCGCAGGCGGTGTGCGAGCTCGCGTATCGGCGCCTGCGGCTCGACCCTGCCAGGGTTTCCTCGCGCTGGACGGGTGCCGAGGCGCTTGCGCTTGCGGGCGCGCCCTATCCGGGCACGGACCTTCTTGTTGCCGATTTGCAGCGGCTTGGGGCGCGCACGGCCTGCGAGGCGTGGGCGCTGGAGGCGGGCGTTGCCTTGGGGGAGGTGCGCCGGCCCGAGGATTTCGAGGCGCTGTGCGCGTGGGCGCGCGATCGTTTCGAGGACGACGTCTATTCTGCGGCCCGGCTTGCCGCGAAGATTTGCGGGGAGCTTGCCGAGGCGAGGCGGGCGGTCGAGGGGACCCGTTCGCTTGCCCTCGTTGCGGCGGTGGCCGACGAGAAGGAGCATCTTGGGGAGCTTGCGGGGCCAGGGTTCCTCGGCTGCGTGCCTTTGGGGCGGCTCGCGCATTTCCCGCGTTATCTGAGGGCGGTGCGGATGCGGCTTGAGAAGGCGGCGGAGAATCCGGGGGGCGACGACGCTGCCGCATGGCAGGTTCGCCAGGCGCGGGCGCTGGTCGAGGATGCGGCCCGGGATGCGGCGGGCGTTCCGTTTGATGCGGCGTGTGCGGCCCGGGTCGAGCGTGCGCGTTGGATGGTGGAGGAGCTTCGGGTGTCGCTGTTTGCGCAGCAGCTTGGCACTGCGGAGAAGGTCAGCGTGAAGCGGATTGCGAAGGCCCTCGAATGAACAAATCGGGGACGGGTTCGTTTTCGTCCGCCCCGTATCGCAGGGGTCAGGCACCTGTGATACGCCCGCGCCCGGCCCCGCCCCTCGATCGACCCCCACCTCCCGTTTGGGGACAGTCCCCAATCGGGAGAACCCCGCCACACGACCCCTCCAAGGCACAAATACCCCCACCCTGAACGAATCCGGGACAGGTTCATTTTCCCGCTCCCCGTACCGCAAGTGCCTGGCACCATTGACGCACCCGGCCCCTCGGCATCGCCTCAGGACAACCCGCGCCAATCCGCGTCGCCTATCCGCCGAAGAAGCACCACGAAAACTTCACCGCAACTCCGACCACGACGGCAAGGACGAAAGCGATTCCAGCCGCGCCACACCAGACTTTCTTC
Organism: uncultured Actinomyces sp.; assembly: GCA_902773415.1. Taxonomy (GTDB): domain Bacteria; phylum Actinomycetota; class Actinomycetes; order Actinomycetales; family Actinomycetaceae; genus RUG11864. The sequence goes on along the minus strand of CACYEE010000049.1, from coordinate 6,251 downwards.
CCGATTTTCCACGATCGGGTCACGGCGACTGCCGCACCCGCCGCAATCGAGAACGTCATGAGAAACACATAGAAACCCATGATAAACGGCTGGAGACCGTCCGATACCTCGGGCCGCGTCTCGAACTGGTTGCCGAACTCGAAGGCGAGGGCGAAGAGGCCGATGCCTCCGGCAAGCACCGCGAGCGTGTTGCCCGTGTCGGAAACGTCTCGGTTGAACCGCGCCTCGTTGATTTCGAAGAGTTTCGTCATCTGGCGGTTCGCCCCGTCGTTGAGCTTTTCGATGAAGAGCATGTCCTGAAGTTTGGCGTAGATTTCGATGCCTTGAATCTGCGGGGTGACTTCTTCGGGAACGAGTTCCCCTTGGAACCTGGCGAAGGTGTCGGCCTGGCGCACGAGGTCCTTTTCGTTGGAGGCCTGCTCTCTGCCTGCCGTATTCGCGCCGGAGCGGGCGAACCTTGCGGCGAGGCCGGTGAGTTGCCGGTCGAAGTGGATGAGCGAGGCGCGCTGGGCGAGGGTGAGTGTCGCCATGGGGATGTATTGGGTGAGGAAGGGATTGACGACGGGGGCGTCGATTTTTGGGGATTCGCCGGTGATGAGGAACATGGAGTACGGCGTCACGGCGTGAATGGTTCCCGCGTCGATCCAGCGTGTGTAGAGCTGCCTGTCGAGGTCGGCTTGGGTGAAGTTTTTGTTTTGCGACGACGGCCACACCGGTGCGTCGATGTTGATGAGAGCGTAGAGGTGGTCTGCCACCTTGGCATCGCGCTGGTAGGCATACTGCCCTTCGTGCCGGTCGCCGATTGTCGTTGCGCCACGGAAATAGTCTGGGATGCGTTGGTCGCGAATGCAGCACGCAACGAACATCCGGTCGTCGATGGCGGGCGTCGGCTGCCACGTCGATTCGCCGGCGCGCGTTTTGCCCAGTATGAGTTCCCGGATGAGGGAAAGGTGCGGAACTGCGCGGGTGTCCTTGCCGATTTTGCCCTGATTCGAGCTGTCGGAGCCGCGCAGGGCCGAACCTTGCCAGTCCCATTCGCTCTCGTCGTTTTGCGGGGGTCCGAAGAATGCCCGCAACGCCTCGGCGGTCAGATCCGTCGAGGCGATCTCCGATTCCTCCGCGGTTTTCGTGGCCGCAGCATCCGGTCCCGCCACACCCGGCACCGCCGCGTCCTGCCCCTCACGAGCCTCGTCAGACCTGCCTGAACCGCGAGCCTCCTTCGGCACGTGGCGAATGCCCAGTCTCTTGAACATGTCGCTGGTCGTCACGGCCTCGTCGTCGCCAAGCGTTACGTGGGGCGATTCCTCAATCTGACGGACTTTCGTCAGCGTTACGTAGGGCGAGAAGAGGCGACGCCCCCATTCGTTAATCTGATGGACTTTCGTCAGCGTTTCGTCGATTTCAAGGTTGTCGGTGAAGGGGTTTTCGACCTCGATTCGCAGTATCGCGACGCCAGTGTTGAATACGGAGAGCCGAATCGCGTTGACTTTCAGCCGGTGGAGAGGAGGTTTCCCCACGTCTTCGCCGCTCCCCTCGTCCTCCCACGCGGGAGCGCTGATGACGTATTGGAGTTCGTGGTCTTCGTCGTGCCGCAGACAATAGTTCTTGCAGATTGGCTGTTCCTTGCCCCCGCAGGCGGAAGCATCGGAAGGCGCAATGCCGAGGGCCCGCAGGGTCGCGTCGTTGAAGTAGGTCGTCACGTTGTATTCCGCGGCCTTCGACTGCCACGGTTCGGTGTCCGCGTTTCGCGCGCCGGAGAAGGCCTCGGCTTCCCACCCAACACCCACAACGTCGCCTCTGGTTTCTTGGCTGGGCGTCGGTGCCTCGGGGGTTCCGACTTGCTCGGCTTCGCGGGCTTGTTCTTCTCGGTTTCCATCACCAGGCTTCCCTGCCCGGCATTCCGGCCGCAGGAGCTTCTTCTCGAAGTCGTCAATCGTTTTGATGCCCAAGCGAGAATCCGCGTAGATGAAGGGAAAGAGGAAGGTGTGGTAGCTTTTGCGCGTGCCTTGAGCGCCTTTTTCGGTTTCCGGTACCTTTCCCTTCTCCGTGTTCTTCTCGGTTTCACCGGTCGGTTTGCCCGTCGCCTGCTTGATGTCCGAAATGTTTCGTTTCATGTTTCTTCCTGCGTTTCGCTTGTCGGTTTGCTTATCGCTCGCCCGTTTTCCCGATTGTCTCGAACATGCCGAATCCTGCGGAGTTTTTCGATCCGAGCCCGGCGTCGTAGAGGAAGTTGAGTTCGTCGGGTTCGCCGCGCAGCCGGTAGGTTCCGCCCCACGCGGTGAGGCTGCTTCCTTTCATGTCCGTGCGCACCATGTCGCCCTGTCCCGCTTCGAGGGCTTCGATGGCGAACGGGCGAGGTTCGCGCCCGGCGAGCGTGCGGTATTTCCGTTGGAAGTTGAGGCGGAGCAGTTTGGCGAATTCGGGTTGGCCGGGCCGGTAGAATACCGTTTTCTTGCCGATTGTGCGTCGGGCGACGATGGGCGTGAGCATGCGTATGTCCGCCGTGTTGTTCCGGCAGGGCGTTGTGGCGGTGCGTGTCGCTTCGGCGAGCCTGAAGGGCGGGTTTTTGAGCAGCGTCAGGCTTGTCCCCGGTGTTGCAACCTGTTCGAGGATTTCGGCAAGTTCGGGGAGGGGCGTTCGTATTTCGAGTTGGGTTTGCCCTTCAAAGAGCATGAGCGGTGTCGCGCCGACGAAGGTGACGCGCCGGTCGCCTTGGAGCGGTCCGAACACGAAACCCCGGAAGGCACGTTCCCCGAACTTGGGGACGGCGGCGTGTACTTTGCGGCCGCGCGTGGAGCGTGCGAGAAGCGCGTAGATCATCGATTGGAGGGCGTGCTGGTGGCTGAGGGGGAGTACGAGCCGGTGGGTTGCGAAGGTGAGGCGGAGCTGCATGCTACTCCTCGTTTTTGGCGACGCCGGGCGCAATCATGGAGTGCCAGATGTGAGCAGCCATGTACACGTCGCTCGCCGCGTCGTGGGGTTCGAGGCCGAGCGGGGCGAGTTCCGTGCGGGGCGTGGCCGGGTCGACGCCGGTTGCGAGGAGGGCCGTGGCGAGGTCGTAGAGCGGGTAGGGGCCAAGCGTGCCGCGTTCTTCCGGGTTCGACGCGATGCAGCGCGAAAAGAGGCGTGCTTCGACGGGGAAGGGAACGTCTGCGACGCACATCGAGCTGGCGCGGTGTTTCGTCCAGAAGTTCCAGAACCGTTCGAGCAGTTCCGTTTCGTTTCGTGCCCGCGTGGTGGCGCACGCGAGGTATGGCAGGACGTGTTCGCGTACCCAGGGATCCTTGATTGCGTCTTGTGTTGCGCGCACGGACGCGGAGAAGCGGTCGATGACGGTTCCCTCGTTGTCCGTCACGAGTGCGGCGACGGAGAGGAAGGGGCCGTGGAGGCCGTCGGTTTCGGCGTCGACGAAGAAGACGTTCATTGCTTTCGGCTTCAAGATGCGTGCAGGCGTGTTTTCGCCTGGTTCCTTCGCTGGTTTCTAGGATTCTTTCGTGGGTACGGGTACAAGATGCCCGTACCCGACGTTTGTTTTTGCGCCAACGCCAAAATCCTCGAGGATTCGCTTGAAGAGTTTTTCCTTGTGCTCCGCTGTCACGACGACTCTGCTTTTGTTTTTCCGTGCAATCGTCGTGTCGTGAAGCAGGAAGGTGAATCTGAAGATGACTTCTGCGCCGACTTTCAGAATCGTCACAGGATTCGGATCCTTTGTCGCATTGGCGCGAACGACATGCGCCATTGCGGTCTCTGGTTTCGGAACCATCTTGCTTGCGGGGTTCACAGTCGGTGTTTTCCCTGATGTCTGCGAAATGGATGTTGGACGTGTGCGGTTTGCGAACATCGCCGGAGAAGGGCCTCCTGCCTTCTTTCCTCCCGGCTTTGGCTTCGGGGCGTCCGTGGGTGCTTGCGTTGGTTTCGCAGCTTTGCGAGGCGCAGCTGCGGCTTTCTTCTCGGTGGCTGGCACGCTCCGACTTTCCGCGCTTTTCTGTTGTACTGGCCCGGAGGATTCTTGCGATTGGCTGCCGCATGATGGCGGTAGCTTTCCGGTGGTTATGTGAGGCGTGATGTTGTCGAGCTTCATCGGGGCGATGCCCTCGGCGAACAGCGGGAGCGCATCGAAGAAGCAGTCATGCTCCTGGAGGGGACGTTCCGGTGCGAAAATCTCCTTTTGCAGCGTGGTGTACACTTCGAGCACGTCAAGTTCGACTCCCATGTTTGTCAGCTTTTCCTGGACATACTCCGGATCGCTTCGGAATGCGGCACGAAGCGCTCCTTTCACCGACGAACCGGGGATGACGGGGACTCCAGTCGCATAGTCGAAGCTGAATCCCGTCTCGATATAGGATTCGTCTTTTTCTCCTGTTTTCCCGTGCGGATATCCGAGCCCTGCAATGAGCCCCGGATAGGTCGTTTTCATGCCGAATTGCCTTACCCTTGGAATTGTTTTCATCTGGTCGAGAACAGTGTCCGTTTCCTTAGGGATTTGCCATTGGACAATCCGTTCGTTTTCGCCCTCGGCGTTGCTGTACTGCCGCCAGAAGTAATGGTGAAGGTTCACAATGGTCTTCTCAGTCATTTTCCCGTTCCCGTTTTCTCGGCTGCATACAGATTCAGGACGTGCTTGAGAGCGGCAGTGCATGTGGCGATTCGCGCCGCCGTTTCCTCGGAAAAATCGGTTTTCTGTTTCAGGGCCTGGTGGCATAGCGTGTTGTCGTTGGGAACCTGCGTGACTTCACGGGGTTTTTTCTTTTCCGGAGCATTGCGCCAGTCGTCGAAAGTGTTGAGCATTGCGCCGATTGTCTGCAAAAGCAATCTGGTGTCGACCTTTGCGTCACCCTGCTCGCCCATTGCAAGAATTGCCTTCTTTGCGCCCCGCAGGCGAAGGGAGACGAGCAGTTCCGATGCGGCATCGATGTACCCTTTGTCGCACTCGTACTTCGACGTGTCGATGATTGCCTTGAAGTCAACATCGTCATTGGAACAGGAAGGCAAATCGCACAACCGCTTCTTCGTGTCGCGCGGAATCGGATACGTTGTCTTTGCTGCCAGCATTGCCAGCCCGGCAACCGATCTGATCTGGTTTTCGGTAATCATGCGAGTTTTTCCATCGTCGCGAATCCAAGGCCGACGGAACGGTCGGCACCGAACTGAAGCGGAGCCGAATCGGCTTTTCCAATACCGCAGAACTTTTCAAAATCGTCAAGCTCCGAATCGTCATATCCTCCAACGAAGGTAACGAAAACGCTTCCGTGGGGAACCACTTCCTGCCACCAGAGGTTTTCGCTCTCGCCGTGTTCGTTGAGGGAATTGTGGGCAATAATCGGCAGGCCGATATTGTTGAAATCCGAATCGCCCAGCATCACGAAGCCTTCCTCGCTCGGGAAGAGCCAACGTGCCGCATTCAGCCACGCGTTGTCGCTCCCTCCGTCCGCTGCGCGCTTCAGGCCTTCGACGGAAGCGTCGGAAGCGTTGCCGAAAGACACCGGCACCGGGCTTTCCGGCGGAGGTTCGAGCACGGCATCCTGCCTCACGCCAAGAGCCGCAGCCTTGTCCAGAATCAATGCAACCTGGGAGTAGGAGGTGCATGGCTGAAACGGCCTCGAACCGCCGGTGCTTCGGCACGGTCGGAATGCTAGGTCGCCGTCAAAGAACACGAGGCTTCCTGCTTCCGAATCGAGGTCCTTTTCCTTCTTGGGCTTCTTCCCGAAAAGGATATCGATTCGCTCTCCAGCAGTTGAGCGGTGATAATGCTCGGCGTATGAGCGCAGAGCTCCCTTGATGCCGCTTGCATGCATTGTCGGTTCGGAGGTCACCACGTCTCGTTGAACCTCAAGATCGACGATTCCATAGTTCTTTGCCCCTGCCCCCATATGAAGATTCGTGATGCAGACGATTCGATATGCGCGGACTTTCATGGTTCTGACACGTCCTTTCTGATGTGCGTGAGACGATTAGGAGGTAAGGGTCGAAAGCCACAGCGCAGGATCGACCTCGATTGGCTGTGTGGCTTGCGCGTAGACGATTCGGTTGTAGCCTCCCTCGGAGGCCTTCGGTTCGCCAAGCACGTTCTTGAAATCTTCCTTTTGCGTCTTGTTTTTGAACAGCATCGTTGCCCCGGCAGACAGCAGCAAGCGGCGTTCGGGGAACCGATCGAAGCGTTTGAGGGTCGAGTTTCCTTCGCTTGCCCCGGTCGTAAACTGTCTGAACGAGCTTTTCCCTCCCGACATGAACATGCACGCTTCCACGAGATC
>CACYEE010000048.1 GCA_902773415.1 uncultured Actinomyces sp. | reverse complement strand
ACGATGGCGACGCGAGGACCCGAGGAGCCGGCGTCGGCGAGGCGTTCGGGCAGGAAGCGATCGATCGCGAGTTCGCGAAGGAGCCGCGGCAATCGCGAATAGGAGGCGAGGACTGCGGCCATTCCTGCAAGGAAGTAGCATACTCCGACGGCGACCTGGCCGGACTGTCCCCAGAAGGCGAGGGACATGGAAAGCGAAACGATCGTGAGGCGGTGGCCGGGCATTCGGAGCATGACGACGAAGTAGAGCGTCACGACGACGGCGACAAGGAGCGCGGCGAATGCCCGGCCGAGAAGCCGGGCGGAAACTCGGCGGAACTCGGGCCGGGCAAGGACACGCTCGCTCATGAGGGCGAGCATTGCGGCCGGGAAGAGGGCTCCGAGGGTGGCTTGCAGGAAGGGGACGGTGAGGCTGTCGGCGATTGTCGAGGAGGAGAGCGCGTCGAAGCGGGCGACCTGGGAGGCTGCGGCGTCGACGCCGCCGAGGGCTTCGGTGACGAGCGCCCACACGAGGACGGCTCCCAGGGCGATGGCGCCGATGACCGCGCCGGCCACGATGAGGGTCCAGGGGACGTCGCGGCCGATGAGGACGGGGATGGCGAGGACGAGAATGATTCCGACGAGCAGGAAGGAACGGTAGGAGTTCAGGGGAACGACGGCGTCGATGACGTTGGTCATGATGCCGGCACCGAGGACGGTGAGCAGCGCGTAGGCGACAAAACGCGCGGAGACGACAACGACGGAGGCGCCTTCTCCGAGATAGGTGGAGGTGAGCTGGCTTGAGGTTCGCCGGGGCACGGAGCTTGCGATGGCGCGATAGGCGACGTAGGTGAGGCCAAGTCCGAGCACGCCGATTCCCAGGGCTGCGTACATCCGGCCCATCGAGGTGCCGGTCGGCAGGGCGCGCGTGATGATCTGCGGTGCGAGGAGGGCCGAAAGCACGACGGTGGCGAAGAGCCCTGCGTTGCGTTCGACTCCCTGGCGGTATTCCTTCTTGCTGCGAATCATGATGGAATCAGCGTACCGCGCCCGGGGCGGACGTGGATACTTCGGACCCTCTTTCTTCCGCTCGTGGATTCCGGTAGCGTTGTCCACGTGCATTTCGTAATCATGGGGTGCGGGCGTGTCGGCGCGGCCCTCGCCGTCAGCCTGTCGAACATGGGTCATTCCGTCGCGGTCATCGACCGGTCGTCGGAGGCCTTCAACCGTCTTCCCGACGATTTTCCCGGCCAGCGCGTCACTGGCCAGGGCTATGACCGGGAGGCGCTCGAACGTGCGGGCATCGACGATGCCTTCGGCTTCGCGGCGGTTTCTTCCGGGGACAATTCGAATATCATCGCGGCGCGTGTGGTTCGCGAAGAGTTCGGTGTCGGCAATGTCGTGACCCGCATCTACGACCCGACGCGCGCGAACGTGTACGAACGTCTGGGAATCGCGACGGTTCCGACGGTGAAGTGGACGGCGGACCAGGTGCTTCGCCATCTCATTCCTCTCGGCCCGTATCACGAGTTCGTCGACGAGACGGCGGAGATGTCCCTTGTTGCCGTCGATGTCGATCCGGCATGGTACGGACTGAGCATTTCCCAGATCCAGCGGGCGACGGGGGCTCGCGTCGCCTACGTGACGCGCCTGCAACGCGGCATGCTGCCTTCCTCGCAGATGGTTCTTCAGGATGGCGACCGTATCCATCTGATCGTGCCGACCGAGGATGCCGGGGCGGCGCAGTACGTCCTGACCCACGAGCCGAGGGAGGAGATCTTGTGAAGGTCGTGATCGTCGGGGCGGGTTCGGTGGGACGTTCCATTGCCTTGGAACTGTCGAGGTCGGACCATGAGGTGATCATCATCGACCATAATCCGAGGGCGATGCGCGTCTCCTCGGTTTCCGATGCGGACTGGAATCTCGGGGATGCCTGCGAGGTCCCGACCCTTGAGCGCGCCGGTGTCGGGGAGGCCGACGTTGTCGTGGCGGCAACCGGCGACGACAAGGCGAATCTCGTGGTGTCCCTTCTTTCGAAGAGCGAGTTCGGCGTTCCCCGCGTGATTGCGCGTATCAACAGTCCGCGCAACGAGTGGCTTTTCGGAGAATCGTGGGGGGTCGATGTCGCCGTGTCGACGCCGCGGATCATGACGGCGCTCGTGGAGGACGCCGTTGCGGACGGAACGCTTGTGCCTGTCATGGATTTCCAGCGTTCGGGGGCCTCCCTCATGCAGGCGACGCTTCCGGAGGACGCTCCTGTTGTCGGGATTCCCGTCTCGGATGTGCTTTTGCCGCCGACCATCATGCTCAACGCGATCGTTCGCGACGGCGCGCCGTTGCCGGCCGATCCGGACCTCACGATCGAGGCCGGCGACCAGGTGCTTGTGCTGTGCGCTGCGGGAGCGGAAGAAGATCTTGACCTTGCGCGCGAGCTGTTCGCCCAGATGGGCGACGACGAGGACGAATAGGGCGGAACCGATCGCGCAGGAGCCGTCTTGGAAGGGCGCATCCGCCGCCGGGTGTCGGATTGGGGACCGTCGCCCAATCCGACACTGGTCTGTCCCCCTGCGGTACCCGGCTTTCTGGCCTTCGTCCAAGCCCTCTCCCGGGGGGTGCCCCTTCAGGTTTCCGGGTCTTGCGAAGGAACGGGAAGCGTTCTGACCATCATCCAGCTCAGCCAGGCGACAAGGGCGAAGAGGAAGGGCCCCATGACGATTCGCGCCACGCCGAGCGCCGCGACCGCCTGCGCCGCGAGCAGCGGCCACTGCACCGCGATTCGTGCCGCAAACAGCCCGATCCAGAGCCACGTCACCTGCCAGTAGCGTCGCCGTGTCCTGCGCTGGGAAGCGTCGTTCGCGTGGGGGCCGCGCTTCCAGCCAGTCGCGTCGCCGCGCAGGAAGCCGATGAGAAGCCCCATGAGGGGCCAGCGCAGGGCGACGGACAGGAGCAGCGCGCCGAGGTAGGCCGCGTTGGCGAGCAGTCCAAGCGTGAAGTAGTTCGACGCTTCACCGCTGCGGTAGGCCCAGAATGCGGAGAGCGCGACGCCTGCAAGCCCGCTCAGGGCCGGGACGGGGTCGATGCGCTGGACGGCGCGCACGGCGATCGCCGCGAGCGAGACGGCAAGAGGGGCGACGACCGAGGCGGCGAGAGAACCCGTGGCGAGGAATACGACGATGAAAACGAGCGCGGGCGCGAGGGTTTCGGCAAGTCCTCTCGCTCCGCCCATTGCCTCCCGCACGTCGAAGCTGTCTCCGACGACCGAGGAGAGGCCGCCCGCCACGGACCGGCCAGGCAAAACCTTGTCGAACGCGGCGTCGGGGGTGCGAAAGCCGTCGCTCCCGTCATCGAACCTGCCGGCCATTTCAGGCTCCCTGTGCCGGGAGAACGGTGATTTCGGGGTTGATGACCGCGAAGCTCCCGCCCGATTCGGAGAGCGCGCCGCGCACCCGCACGACCGATCCGATGGACAGGCAGCCCATGTCGCGCCGGCCCAGGAAGCGCAGCAGGAGCCGGTCGGATTCGCCGACGGTCACGATGACGTCGAGGTTCGGCCCGGGCCCCTCGGCGGGATAGGTCAGCGACGACACCGTGCCACGAACGTTGATCCTCCTTCCCTTCACGACGCTGCCCCCTGAAGGGGCCGGCGCTGGCCCGCCGCGGTGTGGAGGAAGGGTTCGGAGAGCTCGAGAGCTTCGCCCGGCGGGTAGGGCTTCTTGCCTCGCACGACGATGCACCCGTCAAGAATCTCGTGGAGCAGGCGCGAACACAGGACGTCGTCCATCGCGGCGCGGTCGTATGTCGTGACGAGCAGAAGCCAACGCGGCCCGTCGATGCCGTAGTGGCGGACGGGAACTCCGACGCGCGAGCGTCCCGTCTGCATCTGCGCCTGCAAGAAGGGCCCCCATTCGCTGTCGGCTTCGACGCTTGCCCCCGCGCCGCGGGCAATCGAAAGCATCGTATCGGCGCGAACCGTGTCCCACAGCGAGGAGCTCTTCGGGGCGGCGAGAACCTCCAGGCGCAGCCGTGCGGGAAGCTCGGGATAAATCAGTTCGACATAGCGATGCTGCGGGTTGTACCGGAGCGCCGCGCCAGGAGCCGGCCGCAACCGCAAGGAGCCGAAATCCACGTAGCCTTCAAGGGACATGTCGGCCTGGCCGGCATCGAAAGGACCGACAGGACCTTTCGCCCTGGATTCTTCTTCGGGTACAAGGTGGCGACCTCTGCGCGGCGCGGGCGCGCCTGCCGGCAATGTCTGCGGCCCGGTCGGCGCATCCGTGCCGGGCGCGGTCTCGAAATCCTGCCCGGGCGCCTTCGGCTGCCGGTCCTCGACCCGGGAGCGGCGGCGTCTGAACAAAGCCATTGGGCACCTCCCGTGCAGTGGCGGCAGCGGAAAATCAGCCGGCGCAGTCGGTACACACCGGCAGGCCGTTTTCCTCGAAGGCGAGCTGGGAGCGGTGATGCACAAGGAAGCACTGGGAGCAGGTGAATTCGTCGTCCTGGGTCGGAATGACGCTCACCGACAGTTCCTCGTTGGACAGGTCCGCGCCGGGAAGCTCGAATCCTTCGGCAGCCTCGACCTCGTCCTCGTCGATCTGGCCCGACTGCTCGGTATTGCGGCTCGCCTTGAGCTGTTCAAGGGAGTCCTCGCGCAGATCCTCGTCCTGCTTTCGCGGTGCATCAAAGTCGGTAGCCATGCGGCCGCCTCCACTTCTCCGGCCATGCCGGACATTCGTGTTCCCTCTTGCCTGCACAGCCATCGTGCAGGCGCTTGCGCACATAATTTAACCGCATGAGGCCGTGTTCGCAAGCATCGCCGCCCCGTTTCGCCGACAGGGAACCCGCCTAGGCGCGTT
>CACYEE010000047.1 GCA_902773415.1 uncultured Actinomyces sp. | reverse complement strand
CCGCCTGCTCATCGGCGGCGGCATGGCCTACACCTTCCTCAAGGCCCAGGGCAAGGAAGTCGGCACGTCGCTGCTCGAGGCCGACCAGGTCGAGACTGTCCAGGGCTACCTGGAGAAGGCCGCCGACAAGGGCGTCGACATCCTTCTGCCGGTCGACGTGGTGTGCGCGCCCGAGTTCGCCGCCGACGCTCCGGCCACGATTGTCGACGCGGACTCCATTCCCGCCGACCAGATGGGTCTCGATGTCGGCCCCGAGACGCGCAAGCTGTACGCCGAGGCCATTGCCTCGTCCAAGACGGTCGTCTGGAACGGCCCGATGGGCGTCTTCGAGTTCGAGGCCTTCGCCGAAGGCACCAAGGCCGTTGCGGCCGCTATGGAAGCCGCTGACGGCTTCACCATCGTCGGCGGCGGCGACTCGGCTGCCGCCGTGCGCACCCTTGGCTTCGACGAGGCCAAGTTCTCCCACATTTCCACCGGCGGCGGCGCTTCCCTCGAATTCCTCGAGGGCAAGGAGCTCCCCGGCATCGCTGTACTGGAAGGCTGACAATCATGGCACGCAAGCCCATTCTCGCTGGCAACTGGAAGATGAACATGGATCACCTTGAGGCCAACCACCTCGTGACTTCCCTCGGTGCGGCCCTGGCCGATCTCGGCTACGACCCCGAGAAGTCCGAGGCCGTGGTGATTCCTCCGTTCACCGACATCCGCACCGTCCAGACCGTCATCGACGCGGATTCCCTGCCGATCGCCTACGGTGCGCAGGACGTGTCGACGCATGACGAGGGTGCCTACACCGGCGACATTTCCACCGGAATGCTCACGAAGCTTGGCTGCGCCTATGTGGTCGTCGGCCACTCCGAGCGGCGCGAATACCACGGCGAATCGAACGAGCTTATCGGCGAGAAGGCGAAGAAGATTCTCGACGCCGGCATGCTTCCGATCATCTGCTGCGGCGAGGCCCTCGAAGTTCGCAAGGAAGGCAAGCACGTCGAGTTCGTTCTCGGCCAGATCGATGCGATGCTCGCCAACCTCACGGCCGAGGAAGTCGCGAAGTCCGTGATCGCCTACGAGCCCATCTGGGCAATCGGCACGGGCGAGACGGCGACTGCCGACGACGCCCAGGAAGTCTGCGGCGCGATTCGCGTCCGCGTCGGCGAGCTTTTCGACGAGGAGACGGCCGAAGCCGTGCGCATCCAGTACGGAGGATCGGTGAAGTCCGGCAACGTCAAGGAAATCATGGGCAAGCCCGACGTCGACGGCGCGCTTGTTGGCGGTGCTTCGCTCAAGGCCGACGAGTTCGCGAAGATCGTCTGCTTCGACTTGATCTGACGGCAGGCATGCCTGCTTAAGTGATTTGCGAAACGTGCGGGTGCGCTGACGTTGCGTGCCCGCACGTTTTCGTTAAGATGGATTGCGTTGTGCGCGCCAGACAGCGAAAGCGGCGGCGCGCCCCGGTCAAACGAAAGGACGCATCGTGGGAATTGACATGGTTATCTGCGAGGTTCTGCTCGTCATCACGAGCGTGCTTCTCGTGCTCTCGATTCTGCTCCACAAGGGCAAGGGGGGCGGCATCTCCGACATGTTCGGAGGCGGCATTTCCACGACGATGCGATCCTCGGGCGTCGCCGAACGCAACCTCAACCGCATCACCGTCGGCGTGGCGTTCGTGTGGTTTGCCGTTGTCGTTGCGATTGGCATCATGGTGAAGTTCGGAGCATGACCGAATGAACGCGATCGAGCTTCTGCTGCTTATCAGCCGCACCAGGGTCCGTTAAGGCCGGCCCCCTGAGTCGCGGGTAAGCGCAATGCCGGCCGGGAGCTGCAAAGCCAAAGCCTCCCAAGGCCGGCTTTTTCATGCCCGGCCATCTGACCAGGCTCGCATGAGAGGAATGAGCAATGAGAACCAGCGGATTCGCCAATCGGCAGCAGTCGTCGGGAATGCCGTACGTGAAGTACCGTCCCTTCCTTGACGTCAACCCCGTCGTCCTTCCCGACCGTACATGGCCATCGAAGCGCATCGAAAAGGCCCCGCGTTGGCTTTCGACCGACCTGCGCGACGGCAACCAGGCCCTGATCGAGCCGATGGACCCGAAACGCAAGCGCAAGATGTTCGACCTGCTTGTGAAGATGGGCCTCAAGGAAATCGAGATCGGCTTTCCGGCGGCTTCCCAGGCCGATTTCGATTTCTGCCGCGCCCTCGTCGAGGACGACGCAATTGCCAAAGACGTCACCATTTCCGTCCTCACGCAGTCCCGGCCGGAAATCATCCACAAGACCGTCGAAGCGCTTGAGGGAATGCCTCGCGCCACCGTCCACCTCTACAACGCGACCTCGCCGCTGTTCCGTCGCGTCGTATTCCACAACGATCGCGAGGCGACACGCCAGCTCGCCGTCGCCGGCGCCCAGGAAGTGACGTCCTACCTCGAGAAGACCATCGGGGAGGACACGGTCGTCGGCTTTGAATATTCGCCCGAAATCTTCGTCGACACGGAACTCGATTTCGCCCTTGAGGTCTGCGAAGCGGTCATGGACGTGTGGCAGCCCGGGCCTGGCCGCGAGATCATTCTCAACCTGCCGACAACCGTCGAACGCTGCACGCCGAACGTGTACGCCGACCAGATCGAATACATGAGCCGGCATCTGTCGCGGCGCGAGCACATCGCCCTCTCGGCCCACAACCACAACGACCGGGGCACCGGAATCGCCACTGCGGAACTTGCGATGATGGCAGGGGCCGACCGCGTCGAAGGCTGCCTTTTCGGGCAGGGCGAACGCACCGGAAACGTCGATCTTGTCACGCTTGCGCTCAATCTGTATACGCAGGGCGTCGACCCGATGCTCGACCTGTCGAATATCGACGAGATCCGTCATGTCGTCGAATACTGCACCCGCATGGATGTCGGACCGCGTGCGCCGTACGCGGGCGATCTCGTCTACACGTCCTTCTCGGGATCGCATCAGGACGCCATCAAGAAAGGCTTTGCCGACCGCGAGGAGAAGGTGCGGGCGGCCGGCGGCGACGAGAACGCCGTACCGTGGGAGCTTCCCTACATTCCGATCGATCCGCAAGATCTCGGCCGCTCCTACGAGGCCGTCGTGCGCGTGAACTCGCAGTCCGGCAAGGGCGGCGTCGCCTACCTGCTCCAGACCACGCGCCATCTCGACCTTCCTCGCCGCATGCAGGTCGAGCTGTCGAGAATCATCCAGCGCCACACCGACCAGTTCGGAGGCGAAATCACGGCCGACGTTCTGTGGAGGATTTTCGCCGACGAGTATCTGCCGTACACGGAAGCCGAAGGGCTCGAGCCGTGGGGCAGGTATTCGCTCGTTTCGACAACCGTCACCCACGGCGGAGAAGGCGACGATTCGGTGCTGACGGCGACGGTTCTGGACAACGGGGCAGGCGAAGAGCATACTCTCGCCGCGCGCGGCAACGGCCCGATTGATGCCTTCGTCCAGGCAATGCGGCAGATCAACGGCGACGTTCACGTCCTCGACTATGCCGAGCACGCGCTGTCTTCCGGCGGCGACGCGACTGCAGCCTGCTACGTCGAATGCGAGGTCGACGGGCAGGTGCTGTGGGGCTGCGGAATCGACCCGTCGACGATGCGCGCCTCCTTCAAGGCGATCATTTCCGCAGTCAACCGTGCCCACCGCTGAGCTTCGGCGTGCGCGGGCACGGCACCGATGAAGACGTACCGTGACGAGGCGATCGTGCTTCGCAACCAGAACCTGGGCGAAGCCGATCGCATCGTCACGCTTCTGACGCGCCGCCACGGGAAGACACGTTCGGTTGCGAAGGGGATTCGGCGTCCGAAGTCCCGTTTCGGGGCACGGCTCGAACCTGCGGAATTCGTCGATGTCCAGCTCTATCGCGGCAAGACTTTCGACCATGTGACCGAGGTGGTCACGATCACGCCCTATGCGAAGGGGCTCATGCGCGACCTGTCCGTCTACGCAGTCGCTTCCGCGATGCTCGAAGTGGCCGACAGGCTGAGCCCGATCGAGGGCGAGCCTGCCGAGGAACAGTTTCTTCTCCTGCTCGGGGCGACGCATGCGCTCGTGACCCACGCCCATGACGAACGCCTCGTCTTCGGCTCGTATGCGCTGCGGGCGCTGGCGGCGGCCGGCTGGGCGCTCTCCGTCTACGAATGCGCCCAATGCGGAGCGGCCCCGCCCGTCGGCTTCGATGTCCAGGCGGGAGGCATGGTGTGTGTCGACTGTGCCGGTGCGCGGGCAACCTACCCGCGTTCGCAGACGGTGTCGCTTCTTGGCTCGCTGCTGTCGGGAGAGTGGCAGACGGCGGATGCTGCGACCGAACGTGTTCGCTACGAAGCCGATTCCCTCGTCAAGGCCTTCCTCCGCTGGCAGATGGAACACGACCTGCGCGCCCTTCGCCCGATGAACGACTTTCGCCAGTCCACCGGGCCGACTTGAGGATGAACGATGCGGGGACGGGTCGTTTTCGTCCGTTTGAACGAGATTCGCCCCGTCCCCAATCCGTTCGCGAGGCGGGGATTGCGCACATGGCCGGCCGATTCGCCGCGCGTCGCCCGACTGTCTGGAAGACTGGGGGACATGACACCGAATCCCGTCTGCCCGCCGCCGCACCCGTCCGGGGTGCACCCTCCCGCGCTCGATTCCGCCCTCGTGCCTTCCCACGTCGCCGTCGTCATGGACGGAAACGGGCGCTGGGCGAACGCCCGCGGCCTGCCGCGCACCGAAGGGCACAGGGTCGGCGAGGCGACGCTCATGGATGTCATCGCAGGGTGCCTCGAAATCGGCGTCAAGGAAATCTCCGCATACGCCTTCTCGACCGAAAACTGGAAACGGTCTCCTGCCGAAGTGCGCTTCATCATGGGCTTTTCGCGGCAGGTTCTGCGAAACCAGCGTGACGACCTCGATTCGTGGGGAGTTCGCGTGAGGTGGATTGGACGCAAGCCGAAACTCTGGAAATCGGTGCTCAAGGAACTGCGCGAGGCCGAAGAGCTGACGAAGGACAACACGAAGCTCACCTTGAATCTCGCGATCAACTATGGCGGACGCGCGGAAATCGCCGACGCGATGCGCGCGATTGCCGAAGATGTCGCCGCAGGCCGTCTTTCGCCCGGAGGCATCACCGAGCGTACCGTGGGCCGGTATCTGTACGCCCCGCACATGAACGATGTCGATCTTTTCATCCGGACCGGGGGAGAGCAGCGAACCTCGAACTTCCTCATGTGGGAATCGGCCTACGCGGAACTGTTCTTTTCCGAGCTCCCGTGGCCCGAGTTCGACCGGCGCGAACTGTGGAAGGCCTGCGAGTCCTATGCGCGACGCGACCGGAGATTCGGCGGAGCTGTCGAGAAGGTCTCGCCGCCGTCCTGACAGGGCAGTGTTTCGGCGGCCATCGTGGCCCTTCCGTCAGGCGGCCGGGTGGCGAGCCGGGGCCGGGGCGGGCATAGAATGGGGACATGCTCAACCGTATCGACCTGCGTGCCGGCGTTGCCGGTCCCATCGCCCAGTGCCTGCCTCGCGCCGAGCTTGACGTCGAGGCGGCGCTCGATTCCGTGCGCCCCATTGTCGACGATGTGCGCGAGCGGGGAGCGGCTGCGCTTCGTGACCTCTCCGAACGTTTCGACGGCGTGCGCCCCGAGCATCTTCGCGTTCCTGCCGAAGCGTTGCGGGCCGCGGCCGAATCGCTCGATTCGGGGTTGCGCGAGGCGCTTGAGATTTCGATTTCGCATAACCGCAAGGGGCACGCAATCCAGCTTCCGAAGGATTCCGAGGTCGAGATCATGCCGGGCGGAGTGGTCCGCCAGCGGTGGATTCCGGTTGAACGTGTCGGCCTGTATGTTCCGGGAGGGCTTGCGGTCTACCCGTCGTCGGTCATCATGAACGTGTGCGCGGCCCAGGTGGCGGGGGTGGGCCGGATTGCGCTTGCGTCGCCGCCCCAGAAGGCCAACGGGGGTCTTCCTCACCCCACGATTCTCGCTGCGTGCCATCTTCTGGGCATCGACGAGGTGTACGCCGTCGGCGGCGCCCAGGCAATCGCGATGTTCGCCTATGGCGCTTGCGGAGAACCCGGCACGAGCGACGGCGAGCTGCTGTGCGAGCCGGTTGACGTCGTGACAGGTCCCGGCAATATCTACGTGGCGGCCGCAAAGCGGGCCGTGCGAGGCGTCGTCGGAATCGACGCGGAGGCGGGACCGACGGAGATCGGAATCGTGGCCGACGCGCAGGCGAACCCGGAGTTCGTTGCCGCCGACATGGTTTCCCAGGCCGAGCACGATCCGCAGGCTGCCGCGGTGCTCTTTACGGATTCGCAGGAACTTGCAGACGCCGTCGACGCCGCAATCGAGCGTCGCGCCGGGGAGACGAAGCATGCCGAGCGTGTGCGGACCGCGCTGGCGGGGCCTCAGTCGGCGATCGTTCTTCTTGCGACGATGGATGCGGCGATCGAGGCGGCGAATGCTTACGGTGCCGAACATCTGGAGATCCAGACCGCGACGGCGAACGCGGATGCGGCAAGGATTCGCAACGCCGGCGCAATCTTCGTCGGCCCCTACAATCCCGTGCCTCTCGGGGACTACATGGCCGGGTCGAACCATGTTCTTCCCACCGGGGGAACGGCACGCTTCGCATCGGGCCTCAACGTCATGGCATTCATCAAGTCGGTCCAGGAGATCGAATACACGCGCGAGGCGATGTCGCGGATGCATGCGCCGCTGTCGACGCTTGCCTGCGACGAGGATCTTCCCGCCCATGCCGAGGCGCTCGAGGTGCGGCTGGAGAGCTGATCGGGAAGAGCGGCGGGCAGGTCGCCGGCGTCTCAGGGCCTGCCATCGTCCTTCGATGCTTGCAGGCTGCGGCTGTCACGCGAAGTTCGCGAAGGCCACCCCGATCCAGTAGGTGACTCCCATTGCAAGAAGGCCTCCGGCGACGTTTCGCAAGGTGGCGCGAAAAACGGGTGCTTCGCCAAGACGGGCGGAGACGGAGCCGGTCATCGCAAGGGAAAGCGTCACTGCGGCTACCGTGAGCGGGACGGCGACGGATGCGGGGGAGAGGACGATGGCGGCGAGGGGAATGACAGCTCCGAGAAGGAAGGAAACGAAGGACGCCGCTGCCGCGTGCCAGGGATTCGTGAGGCCTTCGGGGTCGACGCCGAGGCGAAAACGGGCGTGGGCTGCGAGCGCGTCGGAGGCGGTGAGCTGTTCGGCAACCTGCGACGCGAGGGAAGCATCGACGCCTTGTTCGCGAATCGAGGCGGCAAGCGCGGCGAGTTCGGTGGCGGGATTGGCACGGAGCAAGTCGCGCTGCTGCGCAAGCCGAGCCTTCTCGGTGTCCCTTTGGGTCGAAACGGAGACGTATTCGCCTGCTGCCATCGAGAGCGCGCCGGCTATCATGCCCGCGAGGCCTGCGGCAAGAAGGGCTCGGGAGCCTACGGCAGCGCCGGAGACGCCGACGACGATTCCGGCCGTCGAAAGGATGCCGTCGTTTGCGCCGAGCACGCCGGCACGCAGCCAGTTGAGCTTGGAGGCGAGGTTTCGGCGCGAATCCTTGCCTGAAGTTGCGGTGTCCGTTGTCATGGATTCAGGCTAGACCGTGTTCTGGAACGTTTCAAGGAAGGGTGTCCCGACTTGCGCGAGGCCGGCGCGGAAATCGCAGTGGCGGCCCTGGCTGCAAAGCCGGTTCGTGCCGAAATCCTCGAAGTTGCGAAAATGCACATAATTGTGACTGGTGCCACGTATTCTTGAATGGGTGCTTGCCAAGCAATCCCGAAACCCCGGGTGAGGCGAGCGGCCTGTCAGGAGGTTGACATGAGCGATACGCCAATCGTCGTCGGTACCGACGGCTCCGCTTTTGCCCAGGCGGCGGTGGATGTTGCAGCGTCGGAGGCTGCGCTGCGCTCCTGCCCGCTCAAGCTCGTATTCGCATTCGCGCCGCGATACTCGCGCTATGACATCAAGGGAAGCGGCGTTGCCCAGCCGATTCTCGACGAATGCGCCCGTGTTCTCGAAACCGAAAAGGCTCGCGTCCAGGAGTGGCATCCCGAGCTTGAGGTCGAGACCAGGTTCCTTCAGGCCCAGCCTGCCGAGGTTCTCGTCGAGGAATCGAAGAACGCCGAGCTCGTCGTTGTCGGAGCCCGCGGGCTTGGAGCCATCCGTCGCTTCTTCGTCGGCTCGGTATCGCGCGCCGTCGCGCAGGACGCGGCGTGCCCCGTTCTCATCGTACGGAAGGGTGCCGACAACGAATCCGGACCTGTTGTCGTCGGCCTCGCGCCCGATTCGGGCGCCGGAGCCGTGCTCGACCACGCCTTCCGGCTCGCCGAGCTTCGCAAGGTGAAGTTGCAGGCGATTCACGCCCGCCAGCACGCCGGAGCGAATGTCTACGACATCGAGCTCGAGGCCTTCCGCGAGGCGGTCACGCAACGGATGGCCGCTGTCGACAAGGACCTCAAGGACCTCTACCGCAAGACCGCTGCGAAGCATCCCAAGACCGAGGCGAGCTTCAGGTCCTCATCGGCCCATGCGATCGACGCCCTGCTTGACGCCGCGGAAGGCGCCTCGCTTCTCGTTATCGGGCGCTGCTCGGACGGCAGGCGGAACAGGCAGGTGCTCGGCTCCGTCGCCGAAGGCATTCTCTCCGAAGCTCCGCGCGTCGTCGTCGTTCCGCCGCTCTCGTGAATCGGACAGGGCCGGGAGGCTGACCGCCGCAAGCGAACCGGGGCCGTCTCGCGAGAGCGTGCCCGCCCTCGGGCACCGCAAAGGGGACCGTGTTCGCTCGCTCCGCTCCCTCTCGCAGCCTCCTCGCTCCAGTTGCGCGCAAGCAAGCCCGCGCGAACCTTCCGCTCGTTGCTGTCTCCCTTGCGACACCCGCCTCTCCGACCTGCACAAACGGCTCGGGTGGGGATCGGAGCGACACGGCGGTCCAATCCGCGGCCATATCCAGGCACCCTTCCGACGGCCCCGTTCCGGGAGGAGACCGAACAGCGCAGGGGCATGGACAGCCGGCAACCAGGCGGACACGCTCGGCAACCGAAGCGCGAAAGCCGTAGGGTAGGGGCATGAGCAGACTGCCCTTCCGCCCCGACTTTGCCGACAAGGTTCCCTACGGCGCTCCCCAGCTTGACGTGCCCATTCCCCTCAACGTCAACGAAAACCCCTATCCGCCTTCGCAGGAGCTCGTTGCCGGCATTGCTGCCGCCGTGGCCGAGGCGTCCCGAACAATCAACCGGTACCCCGACCGCGAAGCGATTGCCCTTCGCAGGGACCTCGCCGACTACCTCGCCGAGGAATCCGGCGTACGGATTCCCGCCGAGCAGATTTGGGCGGCCAACGGATCCAACGAAGTGATCTCGCATCTCATGACCGCCTTTGCCGGCCCGGACCGAACCGCGGTCTCCTTCGCGCCGACCTACTCGATGTATCCCGGATATGCGATCAACTGCTATGCGGACTACCGGACGATGGAACGCGAGGAGGACTTCACGATCGACGTGGCCAAGGCGCGCAGCTTCCTCGAACGCGAACGTCCTGCGGTCGTTTTCCTCGCCAGTCCGAACAATCCGACCGGCACTGCGCTTGACGGCGCAACCCTTGAGGCGATCCTCGACATGTCACGGTCAACCGGACCCGAGGAAGGAACGTCGAGCCTCGTCGTCGTCGACGAAGCCTACGGGGAGTTCCGGCGCGACGGCGTTGCGTCGGCGCTTGAACTGCTCGAGAAGCACGAGAACCTCGTCGTGGTCCGAACGATGTCGAAGGCCTTCGGTGCGGCGGGGCTGCGTCTGGGCTATATGGCGGCCGCGCCTGCGGTCGTCGATCAGGTCCGCATCGTCAGGCTTCCCTACCATCTGTCCGCCGTGACCCAGGCTGCGGCGCGCGCGGCGCTCGCACGGCGCGACGATCTCGCGAAACAGGTGGCGCAGATTCGTGCCGACCGGGACACTCTCGTCGAGGAGCTGCGCGCGCTCGGATTCTCCGCGCTCGACTCCGATTCGAATTTCGTCATGTTCGGCATGTTCGACAACCAGCACGAGGTCTGGGAGGGGATACTGGAGCGTGGAGTGCTCATCCGCGACAACGGCATCCCTGGCTGGCTCCGGGTGAGCATCGGAACACCTGAGGAGAACGCCGCTTTCCTCGCTGCACTCAAGGAGGTTACGAATGGCTGAGAATGCCGCGCGCACTGCGAAGATCGAACGGGCGACATCGGAAAGCTCGATCGTCCTCGACATCGATCTCGACGGGACCGGAGCCTCGGATATCGCCACCGGCGTTCCGTTCTACGACCACATGCTTGCGGCGCTGTCGAAGCACTCGCTCATCGATCTGCGCGTGGCGGCCAAGGGCGACATCGAGGTGGACGTTCACCATACGGTCGAAGATACCGCCATCTGCTTCGGCGAAGCGTTGCGCGTCGCGCTGGGCGACAAGTCCGGAATCCGACGCTTCGGCACGGCAACGGTTCCGCTTGACGAGGCGCTTGCCCGTGCCCTTCGGGCGGCGGTCGAGACGGATGGCCGGGTTACGGGGATTCCTTCGACGAAGGGAGCGCTGTAATGGCGCGGCGCCTTTCCCGATACGCGATTCTCACGCCGTTCTCGAAAGCGGATGTCGTTGCCGGAATCTGCGCGATTTCGGGATTCGACGTCAAGGTCATGGAGTCCGATTCGGGCGCGGTTGTCGTCCGGGAAGTCGCAGTGCCCCAGTACGACGAATGGGACATCCGAAACATCACGGGGCCGGACGCGGACGAAGCCGAAGGCGGCGAGCGTCCCGGTTCGTCCGATTCGGGGTCCTCGGTTGCCGCAAGCCTGTCGAGGCTGTCCCGGTACGGCGTCGTGCTCTTTGACGTGAGGCTCGCCGATGGCGACGGCTTCGAGGAAGGCGTGTCGGGCGAGGTCAAGGCCCGGCGTTTCCAGTCGGGACGCTCGGGCGAGGAGCTTTCTTCGGGTCTGCTTCTCAACGGCCTCGACCCGCGTATCGAGGCGTTTCTTCTTGGCGAGCTTGACCTGTCGGAGGAAGAAGGGGTGATTGCCACCTCGGGGCTCTCGAAGGGGGACCTCGCCCGTCTTGCCTTTCGGGGCAGGGCAAGGCGCGACGGAGCGGGCGAGGAGGCCGGCAATCGCCGCGCTTCGGACGGTTCCGAGGCGTCGCGGAGCGAAACGGCATCGGGTGGAGAAGAGGGCCAATGAGCGCGAAAGTCGTGGTGCTCGATGCGGGCACGGGCAACGTCCGTTCTGCCGTCCGCGCGCTCGCGCGGGCGGGAGCCGAGGTCGAGCTGACGGCCGATCAGGCGTCGGTCATGGCTGCCGACGGGCTTGTCGTTCCCGGCGTGGGCGCCTTTGGCGCAGTCATGGACAAGCTCCGTGCGGTTCGCGCCGATCGTTTCATCGAACGGCGGATTGCGGGCGGGATGCCGGTTCTCGGGATTTGCGTCGGCCTCCAGGTCATGTTCGTAGGCTCGGCGGAGAGCGAGGGGGCCGAGGGGCTTGCCCAGTGGCCTGGCGCCGTGCGTCGGCTCGATGCGCCTGTCGTCCCTCACATGGGCTGGTCGCGCGTGGAGGCGCCCGAAGGTTCGCGCCTGTTCGAGGGGGTGGGCAACGAGCGGTTCTACTTCGTCCATTCCTACGCATGCATGGACGATCCGTCGCCGCGGATGGCCGATTCCTTTGGAAGACCCCTGGTCACGTGGGCCGAGCACGGGTCGCGTTTCGTTGCCGCAGTCGAGCACGGTCCGCTGTGCGCCACCCAGTTTCACCCCGAGAAGTCGGGCGACGCGGGCGCAAGGCTGCTCGCCAACTGGATTTCGACACTCTAGGAGGTTTCATTGTCTAACGAATCGCCACTTCAGCTTCTTCCGGCCGTCGATGTCGTCAACGGCCAGGCCGTGCGCCTCGTCCAGGGCGAGGCGGGCACGGAGAAGGCCTACGGGGACCCTCTCGACGCCGCAGCCTCCTTTGTCGAGGCCGGGGCCACCTGGATTCATCTCGTCGATCTTGACGCGGCCTTCGGGCGCGGCTCCAACGCGGAGCTCCTTGCCCGTATCGTTGCGGAGATGCCCGTCCGCGTCGAGCTTTCGGGAGGAATTCGCGACGACGCTTCCCTTGAACGCGCTCTCGACGCGGGAGCGGCGCGCGTCAATATCGGGACGGCAGCCCTCGAGAATCCCGAGTGGACCGAATCCGTCATTTCCCGCTACGGGGACCGCGTCGCCGTCGGTCTCGACGTTCGCGGGCAGACGCTTTCGGCGCGCGGATGGACACGCGACGGCGGAAACCTGTGGGAAGTCCTGGAACGGCTCGAAGCGGCCGGTTGCTCGCGTTACGTCGTCACCGACGTCAGGCGCGACGGAATGCTCTGCGGGCCCAACACCGAGCTTCTTGGCAAGGTTGCCGCAGCCTCCAGGGCACCGGTGACGGCTTCCGGAGGAGTATCGAACCTGGATGATTTGCGGGAGCTGCGCAGGCTCGTTCCTGCAGGCGTCGATTCCGCCATCGTCGGCAAGGCGCTCTACTCGGGCCAGTTCACCCTCGCGCAGGCGATTGCCGTGGCAGGCGATCAGAAATGATGGAAGGCGAGCGGCTGTCGAGGCCGAATCCGTTTCCCGAAGACGACGGGGCTGTGCCCTCCGGACTTGCGGAAGCCTTCGCGGTGGACGATCCGGCCCTTCGCCAGGAGGCCATCGTTTCGTCGCTCGAATCTTCGCGCGTCTTCGTCGCCCTTCTTCCGCCGGAAGAGGGCTCGCAGGAGATGCGCAAGGCGCATGTCGAAATCGGCGGTCGTCAGGCGCTCGTCGTCTTCTCCGGCTCGGACGCCCTCGCTTCGGCCTACCCCGAGGCACGGCCCCAGCCGCTCATTGCCCGAAACGCCGCCGCGCAGGCTTTCATGGCCGACGGATTGCTTGCCCTCGATCCGGTCGATTCGCAGGGCGCCGGCGCGCTGCCGATCGGCCGGGCCGCATGCGCGGCGATTGCCTCGGGAGAACAGTGGATTCCGGTCTGGAAGGACCGGGAAGCGCTGCGCAGGCTCCGGGAGTCCGTGCGCATCGTCGAGCGTTGCCTCGACGTCTGGGTGCGTCCCGGACAAGACGGCGCATGCCTTGTCGCGCTCCAGATGTCGGAAACGTCGGACCGATCGGATGCGGAGCGGGCCGTTGCCCTTGTGACCCATGCGCTTGGGCACGACGAGTATCTCAACAGCCGTTTTGAACTTGTCCATGTCGTGCCCGTCAAGACGGCATAGACCTCGACGCGGGATACGGTCGCGTCGTTTTCGGCGAATCCTCCGGTGGCCTCGCGGCATGACCGTGGCGGGCTGCGAGCAAGCTCACTCGTGGATGCGTGCTGAAACAGGCCGTCAAATGCGCACGCTTGGCTGCAAAGATGCTAGTCTTTCCGGTGACCGACCGGCCTTGGGGCCGGAACGCAAGCGGAGATTCTCCCACCTGGGTACCCCGCCTTGAGGGCATGGCCTCGAACGCACGGCGTCGGCGACGCATGAGAGGGAACCGGGTTTCGCGCAGGTTGCACGCCTGCGCTTCGGGCTGGTCTCCGCCTGCGTATGCACGTTTTGGAACAAGGAGCAGCCATCAATATCGAACCCAGAGTCAATGAGCGCATCAGAAGCGACAAGGTGCGTCTTGTCGGACCTTCCGGCGAGCAGGTCGGCGTTGTCCGCGTCGAGGACGCGCTGAGGCTTGCGCAGGAGGCAGGACTCGATCTCGTCGAGGTCGCGCCAAACTCGACCCCGCCAGTCGCCAAGCTCATGGACTACGGAAAGTTCAAGTACGAATCCGCGCAGAAGGCCCGCGAAGCCCGCCGCAACCAGTCGAACACCGTCGTCAAGTCGATTCGCATCGGCCTGAAGATCGACGAGAACGACTACAACACGAAGAAGAAACAGGCGGAGCGCTTCCTCAACGGAGGCGACAAGGTCAAGTTCGACCTTCGCTTCAAGGGACGCGAACAGTCGCGTCCCGAGATGGGCATCCAGCTTTTGCTTGGCCTTGCCGAGGAGCTTGCGGAGATTTCGACGATCGAGGCGCGGCCGCGTGCCGAGGGCCGAAACATGTCGATGGTTCTTGCT
>CACYEE010000046.1 GCA_902773415.1 uncultured Actinomyces sp. | reverse complement strand
GGCAGCACCGGCTTGCCGTGCTCGGCGTGGCCGACAACGGGTTCGAGCCAGCCGGTGAAACCGGTGAAGTTGAGGACCGCTCCGAGGAAGAGCGAGCCGACGGCGAGAATCGCCTGGGGAACCCACATGGAGGCGGGCGCCTCGTGCGGGTGGCGGGTCTCGTGGTCGAAGCGCTCCTCGCCGTGGAAGATCATGAAGAACAGGCGCGACATGTAGAAGGCGGTGAGCCCGGCCACGAGCATCGTGACGATGCCGAAGATCCAGGGGCGAAGGCCGTCGCCGACGAAGGCCTGCTCGATGATCTTGTCCTTCGACCAGAATCCTGAGAGCAGCGGGAAGCCGATGATGGCAAGGTAGCCTGCAAGGAAGGTGTACCACGTGATCTTCATGTGCCTGGACAGCCCGCCGAAGCCGCGCATGTCCACTTCGTCGTTCATGGCGTGCATGACGGAGCCGGCGCCAAGGAACATGTTCGCCTTGAAGAAGCCGTGGGTCACGAGGTGGAAGATCCCGAAGGCGGCACCTGCCGGGCCGAGGCCCGCAGCGAGCATCATGTAGCCGATCTGGCTCATCGTCGAGGCGGCAAGCACCTTCTTCATGTCGTCCTTTGCGGCACCGACGACCGCCCCGAAGACGAGCGTGACGAGGCCGACGACGGCAACGAGAAGCTGCGCGGCGGCGCTGGCCGAGTAGACCGCACCGGATCGGACCATGAGGTAGACGCCTGCGGTGACCATCGTCGCGGCATGGATCAGCGCGGAGACGGGCGTCGGGCCTGCCATCGCGTCGCCCAGCCAGGCTTGCAGGGGGAACTGGGCGGACTTGCCCGTGGCGGCCACGAGCAGGAAGATTCCGATCGCGGTGGCGAATCCGGCCTTCACGGCGCCCCCGGAAATCGCCGCATTCACGTCGGCGAACTTCACGGAGCCGGCAGTGGCGAACATGAGCATCATCGCCACGATCATTCCCATGTCGCCGACCCGGTTCATGACGAAGGCCTTCTTGCCCGCAACCGCGTTGTCCGTCTCCTGGTTCCAGAAGGAGATCAGGAGGTAGGAGGCCAGGCCGACGCCTTCCCATCCGAAAAAGAGGACGAGATAGGAGTTGCCGAGCACGAGCAGGAGCATGGAGGCCACGAAGAAGTTGAGGTAGGCGAAGAAACGGCGGCGGGCCGGGTCGTGGGCCATGTAGCCGACGGAGTAGACGTGGATGAGCGTGCCGACGAAGGTGACGAGCAGCACGAAGGTGATGGAGAGCGGGTCGACGCGGAATCCGAAATCGACCTGCAGGTCGCCTCCCGGAATCCAGCGGTAGAGCACCGTTTCCATGACGCGGCTTTCGGGTTTCCGGCCAAGCATCGCGATCCACGCGGCCGCGCCGATGGCGAAGGAGGCGGCGGAGGCGGCGATGGCGAGCCAGTGGCCCCAGACGTCGCTCGCCTTGCCGAGCACGAGCAGGAGGCCCGAGCTGGCGAGGGGAACGAGGACGCACAGCCAGATGAGGGAAGCGGCGCCTGTGGCCCGTGTGACCTCGGCCGCCGCGTCGGCGGCGGCGAATGCGAGAGCGGTTGTCATGGGTGCGCCTCCGTCAGTTCTTGAGCTGGTTCGCGCCGTCGAGCGACGTCGAATGGTGGGTGTTGAACAGGGCGATGACGATGGCCAGGCCAACCACCACTTCCGCGGCGGCAACGATCATCACGAAGAAGGCGAACACCTGGCCTTCGATGTTTCCCCACATGCGCGAGAAGGTCACGAAGGCGAGGTTGCAGGAGTTGAGCATGAGCTCGACCCCGAGCAGCGCGACAATCGCGTTGCGCCTGGTCAGCACGGCGGCTGCGCCGATGCCGAACAGGGCCACGGCGAGCACGATGTAGTACATGAGGTTCACTTCGTCTCCTCCTCGCTTGCGTCGGCCTCTCCGGAGGCGGGCTGCGCCGGGCGGGCCTTCGGCCCGGCGGCCATGAACTCGGCCGGCCAGGCCGGCGCGGCTTCGCCGGGCATTCCGGGCATGCGCGAACGGGCGATCTCGACCTTCCCGGCTGCGCTTTCGATGGCGTTGGGAACCGCGGCGGGCGAGATTTCGGCGATCCTGTTCGCCTGCCCGCGCACGCGCAGCATTCGCGGCGCGGCTTCCTCCACGATTTCTCCCCCATGCGTCAGGGCGGGATTTGCCGCCGAATTCGATTCCGCGTAGACGCCGGTGCGCGGCTTCTGGCCAAGGTGGCGCCCGCGGGTGGCGTAGGCCTCCATCTTCGCGTCGACGATCTCCTCCTGCCTCAGGCGCTTGCGTACCGATTCGCGATGCGTGAGCACCATCGCGCCGAGGGCGGCGACGACGAGCAGGGAACCGGCGAGCTCCATCGCGACAAGATGGGAGCCGAAGATTCCGGTGGCGACGGCCGTCGGGTTCGACCCTCCGTTCGCTTCCTTCATCCCGAAGGGGCCGGGCATCTTCGCGCGCAGCACGACGCCCGCCGCGATCGCGGCGATGCCGATCGCCCCGAGGCCCGCGATCCAGCGCTGGCCGGGAAGGTTCTCGAACCTGGAATCGGTGGAGTCGACGCCGATCATCATGAGCACGAAAAGGAACATCATGAGAATCGCGCCGGTATAGACGGCCACCTGGACGACGCCCATGAAAGGCGCTTCGAGCATGGTGTAGAGGAAGGCGAAACCGACCATCACCGTGATCATGGAGGCCGCCGAGTGGACGGGGCGGCGCGTAAGGAGCAGGCCGTAAATCGCCATGCCCGTCATCATGACGGCAAGCGGCACGAAGAGCACCGTTTCGCCAAGGGAAAGCTTGATCGCTTCACTCATCGGTGCCTTCCTTTCCTGCCTGGGGACGATGCTCGCGCACCCACGCCTTCTGCGCCTCGGTGGGGCCGGCGACCTTCCCGTTGTAGTAGTCGTCGTCCGTCGTGCCCTCGGCCATCGGGTGCGGCGCTTCGAGCATTCCTTCGGCCAGCGGAGCCAGAAGGTCCTTCTTTTCGTAGATGAGCGACTCCCGGGTCGGGCCGGCGATCTCGAAATCGTTCGTCATGGTCAGGGCGCGCGTCGGGCAGGCCTGGATGCAGAATCCGCAGAAGATGCAGCGGGTGTAGTTGATCTGGTAGACCTTGCCGTAGCGTTCGCCCGGAGAATACTGCGCCTCCGGAGTGTTCGCGCCGGCCTCGACGAAAATCGCGTCGGCGGGGCACGCCCAGGCGCACAGTTCGCATCCGATGCAGCGTTCGAGGCCGTCAGGATAGCGGTTGAGCTGGTGGCGGCCGTGGAAGCGCGGGTTGAGCGGCACGCGCTCCTCGGGATACTGCTCGGTGGCGACCGGGCGGAACATCGAGGAGAAGGTGACGCCGAATCCTTCGACGGGCGCGAGCGCCTGGCCGATCGGACCGTGCTTCTTCGGGGCCCACAGTTCGGGGTCGGCGTCATGCCAGCGCCGGGCGGGAGTCTCGCCGATCTGCGGCTCGTTGTTCTGGGGCTCCATTTCACTCATGGGCGGCCTCCTGGGTGGTTGCGGATGCGATGGGAAGCGCGGCGGTTCCAGAGCGGCGCTCGGCGCGCGGCGACGGCGGAAGCGTCTGGCCGGCGAGCGGCGGCACGGGGTAGCCGCCGGCGAAGGCGTCGAATTCTTCGGAGGGGCGACGGAAGCCGTCGGCCTCGTTTCTCGCCTCGGGCTTCGGCTTTTCGGGCTTCATGACGATGACGAGCATCGCGAGGATCAGCGCGACGAACACGACGAGAACGAAGGGGCGCGCCGAGTCGACGGCCTGGCGGATCGGGCCGAAACCGGACTTTTCGGTGTCGACGAACGAGTCCAGGCCCTTGCCGATCATGACGAGGACGAGCCAGGCGAGAGCGCCGGGTATGAGGACCTTCCATCCGAACTTCATGAACGTGTCGTAGCGCATGCGCATGAGCGTGGCGCGGACCCACACGATGAAGAAGATGAAAGTCCAGACCTTCGCCGTGAACCAGAGGACCGGCAGCCAGCCGACGTTCGGGTTTCCGCCCCAGAGCTTGAAGACGGTCGTCATGATCGGGCCGGCGCGCCAGCCGCCGAGGAAGACGGTCGTGGCGATCATCGACACGTTGAACATGTTCAGGTATTCGGACAGGTAGTACCAGCCGAACTTGAGGGACGAATATTCGGTGTGGGCACCGGCCACGATTTCGCCTTCGGCTTCGGGAAGGTCGAAGGGCAGGCGGTTGGTTTCGCCGAACATCGAAACGAGATAGATGACGAAGGCGGGGAACATCGGGAGAATGTTCCACATGTCCGCCTGCGCGGCGACGAGGCCCGAGGTGGACATCGTGCCGTTGTAGAGGAACACGGTGACGAGAGCGAGGGACAGCGCGAGTTCGTAGGAGATCATCTGGGTTGCGCTTCGCACCGAACCGATAAGCGGCAGGTTCGAGTGGGAGGCCCAGCCGCCGAACACGAGGCCGTACTCTCCCAGTGCGGCGACGCCGATCATGAACAGCATGGCGACCGGCGAATCGGCGAGCTGGATCGGCGTGCGGTGGCCGAACATGGAAACCTGGGGGCCGACGGGAATGACGGCCATCATCGTGAAGGCGGCCATCGCGGAAATCGTCGGTGCGAAGAAGAAGATTCCCTTGTCCACCTTGTCGGGCCAGATATGCTCCTTGAGGAGGATCTTCGGGATGTCCGCGAAGGACTGGAAGATTCCCTTCGGGCCGACGCGGTTCGGGCCGAGCCTGGTCTGCATCCGGCCCAGGGTCTTGCGCTCGAATACAAGCACGAAGATCACCGAAACCAGCAGGTAGACGAGAATGAGGACGGCCTTGACGATCCACAGCCACCACACGTCGTGGGAGAAGTCTGCGGCCACCTGCCCGTCAAGAAGAAGGTTGCGCGTCATCGCTGTGTCACCTCCGCTGCGGCAGCGAGCGAGACCGTCTGGCCTGCGCGCGCGCCAATCTCCGAAATCTTGCAGCCCGTCGAGTTTTGCGGGATCCACACGACGCCGGCGGGCATGTGCGGATCGGCGACGCACGGGAGCGTGATGTCCCCGTCGGGCCCGGTTACGGTGAGGGCTCCTTCGATTCCCGCGGCCTTCGCCGTCGCCTCGGAGACCATCGCGAAGGGAGCGCGGGCCCCGGAGGCGAGGTTCGGCTCGAAGTCGAGCAGGGTGCCCGCTCCGAGCATCAGGTTCCACGAGGCGAGAACCGCCTGTGCGTCGCCGGCGGCGGGCGCTGCGGGCGCCGGAACCGCGGGGGCGGCAAGGCGCGGACCGTCGTAGGCGAGAAACCCTGACAGTTCGGCGACGGCGGCGGCGAGGGTGGGCAGGCCAAGGTCGACGCCCATTTCGCGCGCGAGATCGTCGAGAACCCTGCGGTCGGGCAGGTCGGCGGAGACGAGAACCTGGCCGAAGGGGCGAAGTCGGCCTTCCCAGTTGACGAAGGTGCCGCCCTTTTCGCTTGGCGGGGCGACGGGAATCACGACGTCGGCAAGCGTCGTCGCTTCGGTGGCCCGCACTTCGAGGCTGAGGACGAATCCGGCGGCTTCGAGGGCTTCGCGGGCTCCGGCGGGCAGGTCGCGAATCTCGACGCCGGCAAGGAGCATTCCCGCGAGCTCGCCGGCCTTGAGGGCGGCG
>CACYEE010000045.1 GCA_902773415.1 uncultured Actinomyces sp. | reverse complement strand
CCCGCATCGACGGCCAGCCGGGCGCAACAGTCGGAAAAGAACTCAGTATGCTCCCACGAACAGGCTCGTCACCGATCCGTCGTCGAAGACCTCCTTGATGGCCGAAGCAAGCACCGGAGCAATCGACAAAACCGTCATCTCCGGGAAACGCTTCTCCACCGGAATCGGCAGCGTATCGGTAATCACGAGCTCGCGAAGGCCCGATTCGCGCAGACGGTGCGTTGCCGGATCGGAAAGCACTCCGTGGGTTGCTGCCACGATGACGTCCTTCGCACCCGCGTCAAGCACGACGCGCACCGCCCCCGCAATCGTGCCGGCTGTATCGATCAAATCGTCAACGATAACGGCCGTGCGGCCCTTGACCTCGCCAACGACACGGTTCGCGGTGGCGTGATTCGGCTGGTTGATGTCGCGCGTCTTGTGCACGAAGGCAAGAGGAACGCCACCAAGACGGTTGCCCCACTGCTCCGCCACCTTGATGCGTCCCGCGTCAGGCGACACTACCACGGCGCGTGCCGGGTCGATGCGCGTCCGCACATATTCGACGAGCGTCGGCATGGCCCACAGGTGGTCGACCGGCCCGTCGAAGAAGCCCTGCGACTGGGAAGCATGCAAATCCACCGACATGATCCGGTCCGCGCCTGCCGCCGCAAACAAGTCCATTACGAGACGCGAAGAAATCGGTTCGCGCCCCAGATGCTTCTTGTCCTGTCGGGCATACGGATAGCACGGTGCCACAACGGTAATGCGCTTGGCCGAAGCCCGTTTCGCGGCATCCACCATGATGAGCTGCTCCATAAGCCACTTGTTGATCGGAGTCGGATGCGACTGGAGAATGAAAACATCCGCCCCGCGCACCGAGCCGTCGAAACGCACGTATATCTCGGAATTCGCGAAATCGTAGGCCGTCACCGGAACCTGTTCGATGCCAAGCTCTTCGGCAACATCCGCAGCAAGCGCCGGATGCGCGCGCCCCGACACCAGCACCAGACGTTTCTCGGTAGTCGAATGAATCCCGGTCATGGCCGTTCTCCTCAATGATCGGTGGCACGCAGGCTCAGGCAATCGCCCCGCGCTCAGTTTTCGGAATTCCCCCTCACGGTGAACGGCGCAAGCGCCGCGCCGGCCGCCACCGAGGCGCCCCGCAGCACGCAATGACGCACATCCGCGCCCGCACCGATCTCGCAATCCGCGTATTCGCCAGGCCCGACAAGCGCGCCCGAACCAATCACGGCGGCACCCGTAATCCGAGTGCCGGGGAAAACCTTCGCATCTGCCGCAATCTCGACGCCGACGTCGATCCACGTCGCTGTAGGATCGACAATCGACACCCCCGAACGCATATGGCGCTCGCAGATCCGGCGATTCATTTCGCCACGAAGCGCGGCAAGCTGAACAAGATCGTTGCAGCCTTCCGCAAGCCAGTTGTCGTCAAGCACGTGCGCCGCAGTGCCGGCCCCGGAACGGTAGGCCGCCTCAAGCACGTCCGTCAGATACATCTCGCCCTGGGAATTGTCGGTGCCCACGCCCTCGAGGGCTTCGCGCAGGAAGGCGACGTCGAACGCATACGTACCGGTGTTGAATTCGCCAATGGCACGCTGCTCCTCCGTCGCGTCCTTGTGCTCGACAATCGCCCGAACCGCGCCCGAATCGTCGCGAACAATCCGGCCATAACCTGTCGCATCGTCGAGAACGCCGGTCAGCACCGACACCGCCGCATCGCCACGCGACTGCGCAAGGGCACGAAGCGTCCCGGCGTCGAGAAGGGGAACATCGCCGGCCATCACCAGACACGTGCCTTCAAGATCGGACGGAAGCGACTGGAGCGCGCACCACGTCGCGCGACCGGTCCCCGGAACATCGTCCTGATCCGCAATCGCCACATCCGAATCGCACTCAAGCGCATGGGCGGCAACGGCATCGCGCTCATGGCGCACGACCACGACAATCCGCTCCGGCTCAAGCTCTCGCGCCGCGGCGATTGCATGGCCGAGCATCGAACGACCGCACATCTCGTGGAGAACCTTCGGGGTTGCCGACTTCATTCGGGTGCCCTGACCGGCAGCCAGGATGATCGCTGCGGAAATCGCCACGGAAACGTCCTTCCTCAAGCACGGCAGACAACTCGCTCCGCGACTAGGACTCGAACCTAGAATAACGGTTCCAAAGACCGCTGTGTTGCCATTACACCATCGCGGATTACAGGGCCATTCTATACGCCAGCGGCACGAGGATTGGCTCATGAGTGGTACGCCACCCCACGCCGGCGCAAGTCCGGCGTGGTCGGCATCGTGCCGGCCGCCCGCTTGGCCTTGCCCTCGCCGGCCCCCTGGCACAATCCGGAGCGCGCCGCTTCGCCACGCACCCGCACCTGCGCGCAAGTCCGCACCGCTCCGACTTGTGCCGCATACACGACAACGGGGGCCGGCATCAAGCCGCCCCCGCCTCACGCATGCTCCCAACGGCGAACCGCCGCGCCCCTACCTGCCGGCAGGCTTGATGAACGGGAAGGTGATGGTCTCGCGGATGCCGAGGCCGGTCATGGCGGTGAGCAGGCGGTCGATGCCCATGCCCATGCCGCCCGAGGGCGGGAAGCCCTGCTCCATCGCTTCGAGGAACTCCTCGTCGAGCTGCATCGCCTCCGGGTCGCCGCCGGCAGCCGCAAGCGACTGCGCCACGAGGCGTTCGCGCTGGAGGACCGGGTCGGCCAGCTCCGAGTAGGCGGTGGCAAGCTCCATGCCGCGCACGTAAAGGTCCCACTTCTCGGCGAGTCCCGGCTTGGTGCGGTGCGGGCGCGTGAGCGGGGAGGTGTCCTCGGGGAAGTCGCGCACGAAGGTGGGCTCGTAGAGCTGGTCGCCGCACAGCTCCTCGAAAAGCGCCTCGACGATCTTGCCGCTCACCCAGAACGGGGCGACGGAGATGCCGCGGGCCTCGGCGAGCTGATCGAGATGCTCGCGCGTGGTCTCGACGGTAATCTCCTCGCCGAGCGCTTCGGACACAGCCGTGTACAGGTCGAGGTTCTTCCATTCGCCGCCGAGGTCGTATTCGGTGCCGTCGGCGAGCGTCACGGTGGTGGTGCCGAAGGTGTCGAGGCAGGCCTGCTGGACGAGGTTGCGGGTCAGCTCGGCCATCGTGTCGTAGGTGCCGTAGGACTCGTAGGCCTCCAGCGCCGTGAACTCGGGCGAATGCGTGGAGTCGGCACCCTCGTTGCGGAAGTTGCGGTTGATCTCGAAGACGCGGTCGATGCCGCCGACCACCGCGCGCTTGAGGTGCAGCTCGGTGGCGATGCGCAGGTAGAGGTCCTGGTCGTAGGCGTTGATGTGCGTCATGAACGGGCGGGCTGCGGCACCGCCGTGGATCGTCTGCAGCATCGGCGTTTCGAGCTCGATGTAGGAGCGACGGTCGAAGTTGTTGCGGATCGACTTGACGACGCCGGCGCGCAGGCGAACCATGTCGCGCGCGGCCGGGCGCGTGATGAGGTCGAGGTGGCGCAGGCGCACGCGCGTCTCCTCCGACAGGGACATGTCCTCGCCGACCTCGTTCTTGTACGTCTTGGGCAGCGGACGAATCGCCTTGGACGCGATCTGCCATTCATGAACGAAGATGGACAGTTCGCCGCGCCTGGAGGTGCCGACGTGGCCGCGCACGAACAGGTGGTCGCCGAGGTCGGCGTCGGCCGTGTACTTGTCGAGCGATTCCTTCGCAAGGTTCTTGCCCACCTGGAAGATGGCCTGAATGCGCGTTCCGGAGCCCTCCTGCAGCGCGGTGAAGGCGATCTTGCCCGAGCCGCGGCGCAGCATGATGCGGCCCGCGACGGCCACTTCGTCGTCGAGTTCGACGCCGGGTTCGATCTTGCCTTCGTAGGTTTCGCGCACTTGGGAGATGGTGTGCGTGACCGGCACTTCGGCCGGGTAGGGCTCGATGCCTTCGGCGATGAGGCGTTCGCGCTTGGCGAGGCGCTCGCGCATTTCCTTCGAGGCTTCTTCGTTCAGGACTTCAGACACGTTTTTCTCGCTCACGTGCCAAGCGTATCGGGCATGCGTGGCGTGCGCGACCGGTGTGACCGAAGCCGGAAACGCGGATTCTCCGTTTTGGGGACGGGGCGATTTCCGGAGAATCCTCCCGTTTGGGGCCCGTCCCCAAACGGGAGGCCGCAGGCAAGTCCATCAGCCCTCGCGGTACTCGCCAAAGCCCATGCCGGAGGACATGAGCTCCTTGCCACCGACGCCGGCCGAATTGCCCGCCGGAACCCTTCCCGGATCGGCCGAGAGCATCTGGGGCCGGTTGGCCTCGTCGACAAAGACGACATGCGGCTCGTAGGACTGCGCCAGCTCCTCGGCCAGCAGCGAATACGTCATGAGAATCGCGATGTCGCCTTCGTGTACGTGATGGGCGGCCGCCCCGTTGATGCACACGATGCCCGAGCCGCGCTCGCCCGGAATCACGTACGTGGTCAGGCGAGCCCCGTTGGTCACGTCGACGACGTCGACCTCCTG
>CACYEE010000044.1 GCA_902773415.1 uncultured Actinomyces sp. | reverse complement strand
GGTGGGAGCGTTTCCCTCGACGGACTCGGTCATGCGGCTGCTGGGCGGCATGGTCGAGGAGTTCAACAGGGACTGGGCCGCCTCGCGTGTGTTCATCGCTCCCGAGTCCCTGGCCCGGGTCCTCGCCCCGGACTACGAGCCCGAGCTCGTGCGCACCGACATCGCGCCCGAGACCGCCGCCGCAGCAGCGACCATCATCAGCCTCGCCCTTGCCGAACACGACAAGGCCGCCTAGCATCAACCGCAGAACCAGCACAAGGGACCAGCAAACCCCTCATACACCAAACAACCCTACACAACCGGAACAGCTCCGGCAGGCGCTGAATCTCGTCGATGGCAAGTGGCAGCCGCGTTTTCTTGAAGAAAAGAACGGCATCCTGTTTCCGCAAGCGCATAATCGTACGGGGTATCCATTGAAACGTAGCTGTAGCGCCCGCCAAGATGCTCTTTAAGGACGGTGGTTTTACCTACTTGGCGCGCGCCGGTGACGAGCACGACCTTGCCTTGCGTGAGTGCAGCGTCGATGGTTCCTTCGATTTCACGTCCGATGTGCATCGGAAGCTCCAATCCTTTCCCGCGAGTTTACTGGAGTTCCGCCCTTGGGAGTGGAAATTTGGAGTGAAACGCCAAATTTTCACCTGATAGTGGAGTGTGCGCCGGCAAGAGTCCTCCCCGTTTGAAGGGCGTGCATGAGCGCCTCAAATTGCCGGATACGCCATTCGTGGATACGGCCATAATCGGTTGGGAAGCGTCGCCGCCACGGAGGCGCTTCCCCGCCTTTTTGATCTGGTTGATTGAGGATTCACCCATTGCGGGTTGAGTGTTTGCGGTGTTCTGTCACAAATCCATGAGTGGAGTAGTTGCTGCGAATCGCATCGTTGGCGATGTGATTTTGCGAGCGTTCCCAAGGTTCGATTCCTTTGCGCCAGTCGAGCCACGGTGATTCGCTGTGTGCGATTTCAGAGAGCTGGTTGCCGGTGAGATCGCCATGCATGCCGGGTTCCTGATTCTTCAAGAAAGTGATGAACAAGGCGAAGTTCTGGCAGATAATCGGCCGCGGCACCCGCCTGCGCGAAGGCCTCGTTGAGGGCACCGACAAGGAGAAGTTCTGCATCTTCGACTTCTGCGGCAACTTCGAGTTCTTCCGCATGAACAAAGTCAGGGCAACATCGAATACGCTTGCCCTGCAAGCCGCCCTCTTTTCCCTCCAGTTTGAACTCGCCTACAAGCTGCAAGGCCTCGAATGCCGGAGTGACGAGCTCGTCACCTTCCGCAAGGAACTCGTGGCTCACATGGTGGGCAAGGTGCGTGAACTCAACCAGCGCAGCTTTTCAATGCGCCAACACCTCAAATACGTAATACTATTCAGCCCCGGAAAGCTGGCAGAGCCTCGCCTACGAGGACATCCTGCTCGCGCGCGAACACATCGCCCCGCTGATTCTGCCCGAGGCCGACGGCCCCAAGGCGCTGCGCTTCGACGCCCTTATGCACGTCATCGAGCTCGTCCACCTTAGCGGAGAAGAACACAAGCGCGCCCGGCGCGACCTCATGAAGAAGGTGCAGGCCGTGGCGGGCGTGGCGAGCATTCCCGAAATCATGATGCAAGCCGAACCCATCGAACAGATTCTGCACGCCGGCTACCTTGACTGCGCAGGGGTTCCCGACATGGAGAACATCCGCGAGCGCCTGCACGGCCTCATGAAATACATTCCAATGGCCGAGCTCAAGTACGACGTCGATTTCGACGACGAAATCCTCTCGACCGAGTGGGTTGATTCCGACCTCGACAGCGATGACCTTCGCAACTGCAAGTCGAAGACCGAGTTCCATCTGCGCCAGCGCCTCGACAACGCCATCATCGCCAAGCTCAAGAACAACCGCGACGAATGCGAGGAGACATGCGGAGCCAAGCCGCTGGGAGAGTTCGTGCGGGAAGTCGTCGGGCTCGGCATGGCAACCGCCAAGACGGCCTTCGCCGGGTACCTCGACGAAACCCGCAATGGACAGCCGCCAAATCTGCTTCGTGAACCAGATCGTGGAATACGTCGTCCGCAACGGGATGGTGAAGGACTACAGCGTTTTGCAGGAAGCTCCGTTTACCGACCAGGGCAGCATCGTTGGCATCTTCGACATGGGCCTCTGGCAAGGCGTGCGGGAAGCCATCGAGCAGGTCAACAAGAACGCGCTCGCGGCGTAGCTTCGGTTCGTGATGCCAGCTTGAGCTTGGCCCCGGGCAATGCGAACGTGGTGTCGGGGGCGTTTAGGGGACGAGGACGGTTTCGGCTTCCACGATGTCGAAGGGCGGGCTGGAGGCGGTGCGGGTGAGGGTTCCGGGGATCTGGTATTCGATGCCGCCAACGGTGTAGGCCGCGCGCCAGGTCGTCCGTACCGTGGCGACGAGCGCCTTGCCCGGCCTTGCGCAGGCGTGCGCGACCTTTCCCCCGGGCCAGGGACCGCCGGGATCGGCGGTCACGAAACTCTCCCCGTCGCCCCAGTCCCACCGGTAGGACACGGGCCAGGCACGGATCTCGACATCGACGCCCGCGACCCTCGCGCGCCGGCGGGCTTCCCTGGCGCCGGAAGCGAAATAGACGGGCTTGTTGACATAGGCCCAGCCACGCGCAGGCTGGAGGGCGACACCGCCGGCATCGACGCCCAGGGCGGCGACATCGCCGATCGCGACGGACCCGTCGACGACGGACGGCGACGCAGGCGCGGGCGATGGCGGGGCCGAGGGGGCATGGACGTCCAAGGGCGGATACGCTCCCACGTCCTGCGGCCTCCACACTCCAGCGCGCATGCCCCCGACCGGCTTGCCGGCCCGTTCCTCGTCGACATGGGAATACCGGCGCACATGCCGGCGCACGTCATCCCAGCCACGCACATCCACCACGTCAAGCCTGCCCAATCCCGCACCCCCGACCGGCACGCCCGTCGCCGAACGCAGACCGG